>JAITVO010000304.1 GCA_031285765.1 Cytophagaceae bacterium
GTTACAAAGCTGCCTTCGGACACGTCGGCAATTTCGTCGCCCCACAAACCGGTAATCAGATGACGAAGCATGTGCATGTGGCGGTACTGGTCGCCCACCACATTGTCGGGATTGTCGTTCATTCCCGATTGCGGTCCGATAATGTTGTTCTGCAGCAGCGCCACATTGATGCGGTTGGTTTCGGCAGGCGAATTGCCTGTGTAGTACAACTCAACCGTTACGGTAAGCAGCCTCTGCACGGGGTCGAGCGTTGAACGGGCGGCAACATTGACATACGAACTCTGCTCCATCGTTTCTCCGGCAAATTGTTCCCAATGTCCGCGTCCCATTGCCGTATGCTCACCTGTAAACAGATGCCGGTTAACAGTTCCCTCAGGCCATCCGCCTACATTCGCCTGAGCTGCCAGCGGGTCGCCAAATTCGGTACGGTAGTCGTAGGGGAACGAAAGGTTGGGAATTGCCAGACCTCCCTGATGGAGGTTAATCGCAAAGAAACGTTCCGGATTGTCCGCTACCAGCTCCTGTACTACTTTGTGCCCCTGTGGGCAGTATCCGCACCTCAAGCCGGTGAACTCTTCCAGAATCACGTTCCGGTTCATCGGTTCGGTGGATACAAAGGTTTGTGCGTTTAACAGCGCACAAACCAAAAAAACGTTAAAAAAAATAACTGTTTTTTTCATTGTACTGATGATTTTAATTATGTGTTATGCAATAAATTTATTCAGGAAATGGCTAAGATGTTCATGCCAAGCTGTACCCTGCTAAAATCCATCTGTACTCTTTTAAAGTACAGGTGTACTTAATAAAAACACAGATGGAGTGATTCAAAGTACATTTTCCGAAAAAAAATCGGATTACAAAACGTGTAAAAATAAAGAACGAAAAAAATTATAATTCATGTTACTCAGTATTACTTTTATTAGTCTTGAAAAAGGCTGTTAAAAAGTATTTGTTGCGTAACATCGGATACTCAATTAAAATTGCTATTTGTTTTTTCGGATAAACTCCATTTGCGCCATCAATTCGTTTGAGTTAATGACAATTACAGTGTCTATTTTATTGTTGCTAAAATAAATAACTTTTGACCTGTTGAGCGACAACTCCGACAAGTTTGATTGCCAGTCGAATATCTGTATTTTCATTTTATGCTTATTTTAAGTTATAAAAAGCCTGACCTGAACAGTCAGGCTTTTTATTCCATTTTTTACTTCATTACAAAAGGATAAACAACAGAAACTTCGCCCGATGCACACGCACCGTTCATATTTTAACACAGCACATACCCCAACGAAAAAAATACGTTGCCGGTATTGAATTTTTTATCGTATGAGGGGTGCAGTTTAATAAAACCCGCTGTAACGGTTATTCGCAGGCTCAACTGTTTGTAACCGAAATCGAGTGCGTATTTTGCTCCAAAATCATTTCTTGCAAACGGCTCAAAAACATATTCGACGCCGGCTTCGGTAAACTTTTCCTCTTTAAAGGCA
The DNA here is from genome assembly GCA_031285765.1 of Cytophagaceae bacterium. Lineage (GTDB taxonomy): Bacteria > Bacteroidota > Bacteroidia > Bacteroidales > Marinilabiliaceae > WRMI01. The sequence continues at coordinate 1,488 of JAITVO010000304.1, forward strand.
TCGGCTATATCTTTAGAAAAAATAGCACCATTGCTGTCAATTCCCGTAATGTTGGCATGGCTGTTCAGCCCTAACGACAGGTAGGTGCCAACCCGTAAAGCCATGTAAATTCCTGTACCGGTTATCAACTCTTTTTTAAACAGTCCCACCATAATTTGAGTGGTAAAATAACTGGTGCGTAAATCAATATCGCGTACATAGCCCGAATAGACACCGGGCAAAAATCCTTTCATGTTTGCTCCTGTCGATTCGTAAAACAAACCTGTTTCGGTAAACCATATTCGGGCTGTTTTAATATCGGTAACAAAAGCGCCTGCCCTGTACGAAAAGGAGCGATGGATATCCGCATTGCCAACCCTCATCCCGCCGCTGCCTGCACCAACTTCAATGCCCAATTGATCGTAGTTAAATGTCTGCGAGCGCGTAAAAAACGGTATGGCGATAAACAGAATAATGATGAGAATTATATTTTTCATATTTGATATGATGAAAAGTAACAACTTGGGTAATTCAAATAAAACCTGAAATCCTCTCCCTGTCCCTCAAGCAGGGAGAGGATTATTCAGGCTACAGATTTCAATCGTTAGCTTCTCGCCATAACATGCTGCTGTTTGCACCCACGCTTATTGACGCTCTTATCACTTCTTTGGAACATTCGGGTATTTGCGACGATGCAATTATATCGATAAAACCTTCGGTATAATCAACAACTGTTTCATCGTATCCCTGATAAGAACTTATCGTTTCCAGATATGTGTGCGCTACCGACAGTTCATTTGCATACGCCGGATACCTTGCCTGAAGCGCCGGTAAAATATCCTCGTCGGCATAGTTGTCTAAGATATATTTGTCGGCAACAAGATTTTCATAAATGGCAGACGCCAAATTTTGAGGCACTTTATATCCAAGCAGCTCAGCTTCTGCAATTACTCTTTCAATAATTTTCATCTGATTTGTTCCGTCAAAATCATCGTCTGCAAGAATGTTTTGGATGATTACATTGTGACTATACCCTGTCTGGTCGGAAAAATAACCGGTTACTTCACTGAAATCGTAACCCTTTGATGTTGATACAACATTTTGGGATGATGGTGGATTGAATACTGCATCCAGAGAGAAAGCAGCACCTCCAACAACACCTCCTATAATAGTACCTCCTGCTGTACCACAACCTCCCAAGGTTCCACCCGAAAGGACATCAACAGCGCCTCCTATTCCAGCACCCACAGAACCCCCAGCAACCATACCCGTGATATCAGCTTTTACCACTTGGAATATTCTTCCCAACAATCCTTTCGTTACAGGATTGTTGGCCGTAAATTCACCGTTGTATTCCGACAATTTTAAAGTTAAATCGTCGAATGCAACTTCCGTTAGCTGTTCATTGTTTACACTGTTTTCGGTATTCTTTTCATTACACGAAACCGAAAGAATTAATCCCAGTAGGAATAAAAAAATAATCCTTTTCATCTCAAATTATTTTGTATTGAAAAATTAAAACAAACATACTCTCTTTTGCGGGCTTCTGTTACTTCTATTGGAGCAGATGTGTTATGCTGGCATCCCTGTTCTCCCTGTTTTTACCTGCCCGCGTGTACGCGGGGAATCCATCCTCCCCTGTGGACTGCTGTATTTATTCTATATTTATACCTTAACACGCCGCAAGCGGCGCTGTCGGTAGCTAAAGCACCAAGCTGTCCATTGCTGTTCGGCGCCAAACGGGTTATTTAATGTCTGTTTCATACGGTTACTGTTTTATGATCAAACAAAACTGATTTACGAAATGGTATAACAAAAACAAGCAATAACAATATTTGATTTTGAACTTTAAACTGTGGGGTGCGGTTTTATGCCGCACTCCATAGTTTTAGATAGACCGCACATTTGGGATTTACAGTCTTATTCCAAGAAATAAACCAGAAAAACAAAATGTACCTCCTTTCGCATCAGACAAATGTTGAGTTGTGCAACGGACACTAAAGTGAAGAACGCGGAGGGTATCCATTTGTTTAATCCGCACACTCCGGTTCTTCACTTTCACTGGCTGTTTGGGCTACCAGATTACTTTAAAGTTCGCAGGCTTTCCATCTATCAGCGCCTTTACTGCATAGATGCCACGCTGCGGCAGTCGGAGCGAATTGGCTGACGAGGTTTTAACCAGCTGTCCGCTCATTGAATAAACCTCCAGCTGAACCGTTTGGGCGTCGGCTTTCACAGTCAATAAGCCGTTGCCGTCCACATAGCAGGTAAGCAGCGACTGCACGGATTCGATGCCGGCAGACGTTACCGTAAACTCTTTGAGCGAGGTTGCTGTGGCGCCGGTTTCGTAAACAGATCTTACGCCTGCCGTGTAGGTTCCGTTTACAAGTCCGGTAATTGTATAGGTTTCTTCGCCGGTGGTTCCTTTCGACACATCGTCCAGCAATACCTCGTAGTGCTGCATGGCTTTGCTGCCGCCTATGCTTATCTTTTCACCACCCGGAGTTAATATGTTCAGCACGATATAAAACTCCGAGAAGGTGTTGTCGCTGGTTAAGATCAGTTCGGTTTCCAGCGTAGTCAGGTTGAGTTTGTAGGAGTGGTGGTTGGCTGTTTTTACATTGTCCGCCTGTATCAGCGGATGAGCAACTCCCATAAAGTTTACTGTTTTGGGTTCGATAAACACGCCTACTTTTTTGCCTCCGTATCCGTCTATTTCGTCAAAAACGGCTTGTTCAAAAATCATGATTTCGGTGGTTTGCAATGTAGGCGAAGTATAAAGTTTCTGATTGTTCTCCACATCCACCACATGTACTGCGTAATCAAAAACATGGGGGAGGGGCATACCAAAGTAATCGCCGTGCATAAACTCCATGCCCATAAGAAGGGCGTATGGATATTCTTCCAAATCAAATATCACACCGTAGCCCGTATTTCCTCCCATTTGCAGGAAGCAGGTTAACTCGCCGGATTCGTCATTGAAATACTTGACGGGCGTTGGTTCCGTTGCATACGAAAACCAGTTGAGTTTGGCGCTGCCACCATCTACGGTTACGTCCGTCAAAACCGGTGCATGGTGCATTATTTCAGTCATTGTTACATCCACCGTTTTGTCGCCGGTTACGTTCAGTTCGCCATCCAGTACTGTTTTGTAGCCTTCACATTCAACAGTGTATATATATTCGTATTCAAATACGTCTTCAAATACTATTTTTCCGTTGATAGCAGTGCCCTGATACATATCGTTGCCCTGATATTTCATCAATACTGTTGCATCCAGCTTTGTGTCGTTGATATTGACTATGTTGAAAGTAACTGTATGGACATCTCTGAGTGTCAGTGCTTCATTTACTGTTTCTTCATTTCCGTCAACAGTAAAATTGCCCGTTTTGGAGTGATAAGCAAAAGCACTGATAACATAATTGTAAGTGCCATCCGCAAAGTTGAGAATTAATTTTCCATCGGCATCTGTTTCGTAGGATGTTGTGGCATCTGTTTCGTCGGTTATCACCACGCCAGCGCCCTCAATGGGGTCGGTTCCGTCCGTAACCGTCATGGTTACCGTATAGGTGGGCTGAATCACAATGTTGTCAACAGCCCATCCATACGACCATGCTCCCTGATCGTTGTAATGAAAGGCAATGTAAACCGAATCTTCTCCTGCAAAATCCGCCAGACTGATCTGGGAGGTAGTCCAGCCGCTTTCTTTTGGAGACGGATAGTCTGTCCACGACAGGCTGTCTGTGGACACTTTTATTGTCAACACATCCTGAGGAGCACCATACTGGTCATAAAGCAGGCTGACATTCGTGTAAGCCGACAAATCCACGCGGGGCAGCACCATCCACACGTTACTCATGTCTCCGTTGCATACATCATCGTTGACAAAAGCATACTGTCCGTCGTGTGCCGGAATTCCAAAATAGGTAGAGCCTCCGTCAGTGCCAACAGCCCAGCCACAGTCGCCGTTAATCAGGTTAAATCCTTCAGGCATTCCTGCTTCAAAATCATACGATGCTATTGCTGCTTTCACCGTATTCCGTTTAAAAGCATTTGCCTTACTGTTGGTAATGGATGCTGCAGGAACAGAAGTGCCGGATTTTAATGTTTTTTTACTGACCGCTCTGTCCTGTGCATTGATGCTGATTCCTGCAAACAGGACAAGCATCATACTTAGTGTAAAATTCTTTCTCATAGTGAAAAATTGACGTAAAAAGATTAGTATTTTTAAATTCGCGGCAAAGTTAGAAATAAAATTCATTTTAAACTTACTATTGATAAATATTTAACATTTTTATTGCGCCCATCTTGAGTATTATTGCAAATTTTAGCGTATTTTGCAATCAGTTATCAATGTCGTCAAAAATGTCGAGGAGCAAGTATTTTTATTTTGAGTTCGCTATACAATACCGGTTACATTCTGTTTATCATTTTGCAGCTAAGCGATACAATTGTTACTTTCGGAACTTCGGTAACCAACATTGCTTACCGAAGTTTTTACGGATGTAATGTTTTTAACCGCTATTGATATTCCGGTTTCGATAACAAGTGAACGCAGCTTTTGACAGTTGCAGCAATCTAAGATGATAAAAAGGTAATGGTTAGTGCGTAGGAGGCTGAAAATTTTCAGCCTCCTACAACAAGGGATTTAATCTCTTTGTCAGAAACAAATAAGGGAACCTCTAAAAACTCCAATTTCTTCGTTATGCTTCGGACGATAAAATGCTCATTTACGTTCATGTAAACTGCGCTTTTATCGCCTCGCAAGCCTCGAACTTTGAGTTTTT
>JAITVO010000335.1 GCA_031285765.1 Cytophagaceae bacterium
TATCGGGACGACGATTTCCGGTATCGGGACGACAATTTCCGGTATCGGGACGACGATTTACGGTGTCGGGACGACAATTTCCGGTGTCGGGACGACGATTTCCGGTATCGGGACGATGATTTCCGGTGTCGGGACGATAATTTCCGGTATCGGGACGATGATTTCCGGTATCGGGATGATGATTTCCGGTGTCGGGATAATGATTTACATTATCGAAAAAATAATTTGAATAGTTGTGAATACTATTGAAAACATTATTTGGGAAGTAAAGATATTCCGGATTATTGCTGAGAAATATCGCAATAAAAAAAGATGGTTTTCGCTTATGCTTAATCCGACAGCTGCTATTTATAACTTCAATTTAACTTATAAATGATTTCCCGAAGAGGTATAATATTTTATAGTTTTGCAAACTATTTTATGATGCAGTTTGAGTCGCTAAAAAACACAAAGCTTTCGAGGTTTTGAAAGTTTGGAAACGAACGATTTTTTCCTGAATAAATGTCGTGTTGGACTAAAATAACAGTAGTAAAAAGCTCTGTGCTGGAATCCTTTTTTTGCTTCCGGGTATGTTTAATCCTGAATTTGTATTGAGAATAAATCAAATGCGAATGTTGAATATTAACAAAAGTGTTCGTAAATATATTTTTCATAATCTTAGCTCTCATAACAAACCTGTAATTACATAAAAAATTTCGTTAGCATCGAATCGAAAACTGGAAATTTCACTAATTATTGAAAAAATACTATCAAAAAGAGAGCCGACACGAATCCGTATCGGCTCTCTTAGGGTTTATAATAAGAAAATGAATTTTCCTACATATTAACCATCACATTAATCATTATTTTTTCACCATCTTAAACACCGCTTTTTCGCCGGCAATGGTTTCGATGATTACAAAATAAACGCCGGCAGTAAGGTTGCCGGTTTGCAGGGACGCAGTGCCGTGCGTTTTTATGTGCACAGTCTGCCCAGAAACATTTGTGACGGTAATGTTTTTAACAACAGACGGGTTGTTAACGCGGATTTCATCAGTAAACGGATTGGGATAAACTGTTATGCCGGTCAGCGTGTTTTCATCAATACCGACATTCGTCTGTTTAAACGTACATTCAATTTCAACGTTGCCAATTACCGTATGCGTTTCGCCGCTTGCGAAATTTTCGCCGTTGACGGTTAAAACATCTAATTCGTAATTGTTGTTTGGCATTGCGGCAATGGTAAGTTCGGTGTTTATATCAACCATGTCGCCACTGGCAAGCGCTGCACCGTTGGCGGTTACTGCAAGCGTACCGTGTTCGGGCGTGTTGAAGGTTACTTTGAACTGCCGGAGTAAAAAGTTGGCTACCAACGTCCGGTTACCTGTAACGGTAAAGGTGTAGCTGGCATTAGTGCTTACTGCAACGCCATCTTCTGTCCAGTTGATAAACGTATAATTTGCATTGGCTGTTGCAACAACAGTAATGCTTTCGCCGGCATTGAATGTGCCGCCTCCGGTTATGTTGCCACCATCTTCCAGATTCGCCGAAAGGCTTATCGAATACATTTCCTTTGTTAATACATTAGTAAGTTTGGCTGCCGACAGAGCGCCGCTTGCGTATCCGGCTTTTACGGCATACTGATAATTGCCATTCGTGAGCGTTGTCCACAGGTTATCTACTGTAGATGCTTCGGTAACTTCGGCAACTTGTGTCCACTCTTCTTCGGGCTGCCCTTCGGACAGGCGATAAACGTGAAAGTTGGCAGGAGCAGGCGTAACGGTCTTTTCGGATGCGCCGTATCCGTAACTGACAGCGCCTTTACCTTCGCGGATGGCATTTGCACGAATCATACATATACCCGGATTTGCTCCGGCTCTTAAGTGCAGAACGTACCATGTGCCATCGGGGTTTATCACCATGTCCAAACTATCTTCGGCATACGCTCCGGTCTCGTCAAATCCTAAAAAATAGGTTTGTCCTGCTGTTGAATGCCAGTGTACCATCGCATAAAATGTACCTGAATAGGGAACATTGCCCACCGGCACATTTATCCATTCGTTGGACGGAAGTACAAACGGAGCGCTGCTGGCAACAAGCGTTTGCGATTCATCATAAATATCTACTGTTACAGTCCGTCCGGTCGAAACGGTGCCAATATTCTGTCCGAATACATCAATACTCGTCAGTACGCCACTCTGATTGACAGGAAATTTATTGCCAAACGATGCATCTATATTCGGATTCATGGTGAAACCGTTTTCAGCCGTGCCGTCGTCCATGATATAGGATTCGGCGCCGGTAGGAGTTTGCCATTCAATAACAGCATCACTGCCTTCCTGATACGCAACTGGGTTGATAACCGTGTAGGGAATTTCATTGAGGGTAACATTCAGCGGAGCGCCATCGGCATTAACATTGAATGTTCCGACGTGGGTAAGATAACCTGCCAGCGTTACATTTACATTATAGATAAATCCTCCGTAAACGTTCGGAATTGAGAAAACACCCTGCGCATCGGCAGTTGCTGTGTAAGTATGGTATCCCGAAAGTGTAATCTGCGCCTCGTCAAGTCCGTCGGGCGCATTGCTGCCTGTAACTTTTCCGGTAACGGTATAAAGAGGTACAGGTGTAATGGCGATATTTACCTCGCTGTTATTATCAGCGGTAACGGCTATTATGCTGCTCGTATTATCAGTATAGCCATGCTTGCTTGCCTTGAACTGATAGTTGCCGGTTGGCAAAAAATCGAAACTGTAACTTCCCTCTTTGTCGGTAACAGTTTTATTGTACGAATCGACAATTTCGACTACCGCACCCTCTACTGGATTGCCACCATCGGTAATAACTCCGGATACAGAACCGCCTTCGAGTTCCATCTTTATCACCGTATTCGGATAACGGTTCGATGCAATTCCCGTTTGCGTAAAATCAAAAGGCTCGTCATAACTTTGATAATAGAGGCTTCTGCCTGCAAAGTCGTTATCATCCGTAAAACGGAATACGTTGCTGCTGTTGTAAGCCTGCGTGTCGGTAGGCTTTTCGGTCATTATCACCAAATTTTGTCCTGTATATATATAAGGTACGTCAAGCGTGATGGCTACGGTATTTTCGCCGACAGGGAAATCGATAGCTCCGTCGTACACCAGCGTAAATTCGGATGCCGGCAGCCATGTGTCGAGCCTGTTTAAATCGGTATTCGCCATCCATATCTTAACAGCTTTGTCGCTCAACTCATCAGTAAAGTTATTGAAATACCGCAACTCGGTAATTGCGCCCTGGCTCGCAATCAAATCGTGATCGAAGTAAAGTGTCTGTACGTTGCTGCTGTTGTACACAAAGTTAAACGGCATGTAATAGTTGGTAGTGCTTGCCGTGCCTGTGCCAATGTTTCCTTCATACGTATTGCCGGCAGCCTGTACATTTACCGTCAAGGCGGATGTTTCGTCATTGTCGGCGTTATCATCATCGGGCATTTCTACTACGGCGCGTATCGAAAAGTTACCGGCAGTGGCAGGCGTCCAAATCAGATTGATTTGCGTCGATTCGTCGGGAGCAATCGCCATTTCTGCATTGTAAGTAACCAGCACATTGTCGTCAGCATCCTTCAGTTTAACCGCGAAGCCTGCCAGCGCCTCGCCACCACCATTGCTCACAGTTGTTTTGTAAATAAACGGCTTGCCTGCAATGGGCGTATTCGCTCCGTAAAGTTTACCTACGGAGGCGTCGGTAACGGCAACTTCTGCAATCGAAATATCGTCGATAAACCAGCTGTTGCCACCCTGACCGGTATATTTGAATCCAATGTAAACGGTTTGTCCCGAATAGGCAGTCAGTAACTGTTCAATCTGTTTGTAATCCCATGTAACATCGTCGGCGGTTAAGGCATACAGTTCGGTAAACGACTCAGGATTGTTGTCGGTAGTCGAAATCCATACGCCATTATATACCATGTTTTCCGGCAAATTGCTCATCGTCCAGAAACGCAGTGCGTAAAAGCCTGTTTCTGGAATTGTAATGGGTGGCGTAACCAACCATCCTTCCTGCGGATATCCATTAGCCTGACCAAAACCGGCAGCAACCGCTCCGCTGTGAACGTAATACACCGCGTTGGCAATACCCCACGAAGCAGAGCCTCCCGGGTAGGGCAACTGATCTACATCATGTACCTGCCACACACACGGCGGGAACGCCTCGCCTTCAAAGCCTTCTGTCCATGGAAAAGTGGTAACCGCAGGCGTACAGAAACTTTCGATATTCGATGTGGCTGCACCGCCTTCGCCAGCGCTGTTTCGGGCAACAACACGGTAATACACTGCAACGGGATTGGCAATGGTTTCGCTGAAGGTTAATCCGGCTTGACCGTTAGCTACCAGCGTTTCGTCCGGCATTCGATACACGTCGTACAATACGTCCTCAACCACAAAGTAGGCGTTGTGTAAACCGGCTGCAGGAGCCGTCCACGAAAGACTGGCTGTTACATCATCTTTAACCAGCGTTACCTCTTGCGGTGCGGCAGGCAAGTCAAGACCAATCCATGCCGAAGTTGTAGCCGGCGTTGTTCCTTCCGTGTTTTCGGCAACCACTCTGTAAGTATAGTTGCCAGATGCGGTAACATTAGCCATATAATTTTCGGCTTCGCCAATGGTTGGGTTTGAAACTGTGTGCAAAGGCTCTGTTGCTTCATTCTGGTAGATGCTGATAGCCGTCAGTTCGGCAAGTGGCTCACCTCCGATGGTTAAACTTGGATTCGTCCAACTGATAACCGCATTCAAAGCGCCCTCTACGCCCGGCGTAAGCGTTAAGTTTGCCACCGCAGCAGGCGCGCCTGCCGGAATATCATCCTCAACCACAAGCGTTGCATTCTCCGGAGTAAGAACATGGAATTTGTATTTCTTTCCGTCTTGAAACACAAAATCGTTCTGTTGTCCGTAAGCTCCCTGTGCTACGTAAAGCGCATTCGCCCCCGGCGAAGGATTGATAACATACAAATCGTAAGTTCCCGCCGGAATCTGAATAGTAATGGAACTGTTCAGCACCATATTGGTTGTGGTGCATACAGGGTCGGCATTCTCCGGAATAGTGTGAGAAAACACATCGTAATAACCCGGATTGTCGCACCCCTGCAGCCAGTTTCCCGCAAATACAGTTCCATGCAGGGTTGCAGTAGCATCCAGCAGCAGCTGGTAACCCGTACCATCGCCCCATACGTTGCCAGCTTCGAGAGTAACATTTACCATCCCTTTTGGTGCAGGCGCAACAGGCGATGATACGTTAAGAACTGTCCGCTCCAAGTTTTGTGTCGAAATGTTTTTTATCATTTTTCGAGGTGGCGGAGTCGTTAATTCTTCATTATTCTGTTTGAAGAATTGTTGTGCATATCCCGTTCCCGACAGATACAGGATTGCAACGGTAAGTAAGATTAGCTTTTTCATTTGATCAAAATATATCAGTTTAATACAATGATGCAAAAATAGGGGATATATGTAGAACACAGAGCATATTGAAAGCGCTTTTTTGTCCGAAATAATGAATTTCGGACAAAAAAGGTGAGAATTTTTGAATTGAAATTTGAGAATTAATAATTAATGTTACGCCAAACAATATATATGGTTTGGCGATTCTGCCATATAGTTTTAAACCGCAACGGCATATTTTATAACCGTAAAGTAGTATCGGGGGAGTACAAATATACATTTTCCGACCGCAACGGTATATCGGGGAAGTGCAAATATATCGCGGCGACGCTAAAACATTGTATTTTGCATAATAAATAGATAAACATCAAGTATTAATAACTCATGTTACGCAAATTGCTATAAAAAAAACAAGCAGAATTTTCGTGTGTTTGCCCTGAAGTGCAATTGAGAATGTTATACACATTTGATTTTTTTAATATTCCATTTTTGCAGCTTTCAGAGGAGTGGGAATGTGCGTTTTGTTTCAGAGAACATCTATCATTAGTTCATATTTATGAGGAATTTCACGCTCCTGCATCACTTAAAAATCAAACTATCGCCCCGCAATAACAATTTTGTTTTTGAAGTTGTTATTACAGGGCGCAGAATAAAAATATAAACTCAAAACATTCGCCTTTTCAGAGCTAAAATTACAGTTTTCCCGCCTGAATATCAATGATTGTTTTGCACACATGCGCAAGCTGTTCATCGGTCATTTCGGGGAAAATAGGGAGACTTACGTTTCCCTGCCATATTTTTTCGGCAACGGGGAAGTCGGACGGTTTTAAATCGTAAGTTTCCCTGTAATAAGTCATGCGGTGTAGCGGTTTGTAATGAACCGACGTGCCAATACCGGCGGCGGACATCTTTTCGATAAAGGTATTTCGCGCAACGGTCGATTTTTCGTTTAACACAACAGGGTAAAGGTGCCACGCATGTTCGCTCATCCCTACTTTGCACACGGGCATATCAATCCATTCGCAGGCTGCCAAATGTGTGTTGTAATATTCGGCTATGCGGATGCGCTCCGTCTTAAAGTAATCGGCGTGTTCCATCTGCGCAAGCCCGATGGCAGCGTTCAGGTCGGGCATGTTGTATTTGTAGCCGGGCGCAACTACGTCGTATTCCCACGAAGGCTTGTCGGACGTAAAGCGGTCCCACACGTCGCGGTTAATACCGTGCAGTCGCATCACTTTTACGCGCTTGTAAATATCTTCGTCGTCAGTAGTTAACATGCCGCCTTCGCCAGTTGTAATGGTCTTGTTGGCATAAAAGCTGAAACAGGTAATGTCGCCAATGCTTCCGATGGTGCGCCCATTAATGGTAGCGGGAAAGGCGTGCGCGGCGTCTTCCATCACTTTAATTCCATACTTTTTGCAGATGTCGGCAATGCCTGTGTTGTCGCTGTTTACCATTTCAGCAGCCTGTCCGCCAAAATGAACCACTATCAGGTATTTTACGTCGGGATTTTCGGCAATCCCCTTTTCCAGAATGGCAGGTGTAATGAGCGTTGTACCGTATTCCACGTCGAGAAAAACAGGGTCGGCGCCCAAATAGCGGACTACTTCGGTGGTTGCAGTAAAAGTCATGTCGGGCACAAACACTTTGTCGCCCGCACCAACACCCAATGCTTCGAGTCCCAAATGCAGAGCGGCGGTGCAACTGTTGACCGCGCAGGCATGTTTTGTGCCTACCTTTTGCGCAAACAGCTCTTCAAACTTAAGCGCTTTGCCGGCAGTTGTGAGCCAGCCGCTTTCGAGGACTTCGGTAATGTACTTTAATTCGTTGCCGTTGCAGCTAACTTTTGAGAATGGTATTTTTTGCATTATTATGAATTTAGGTGAAACATATTTGTACTCAAATATTTTTTGCCCCTGTTGGGGAATATTACTACCTAAACGCCTCTTCCGATTCAATCATCACGCTGACGTCAATCTGCAACGGGTTGTAAATTTCGGGTACGATGGCTTCCTCCATGTTTTTCAGTCCCTGTATGCCCCTGCGTTTGCATCAATATCTCTTCGGCGGTAGTTTTTGTAGTGTGCCAGCTTATTAAGATTTAGGGCAGCAAAGATACAAAACTTTTTGTTGGAACTTTCCCTAAAAACAACTTTCCATGGCAAACGCATGAAATTTAGCAGTATAACTGTTTGTAAAAAGCATAAAACCATCTACTGCAAGTGGCATAAAAAAAGCCGTTCAACGGCGGAAAAACCGGCAAAAAGGAAACCGCAAAATGCCGAGTAACCCCGTCCCGAAGTTAGTTTAATTGCCTATTTAGGTAATTAAACGGTGCTCGGAAAGCAATTTGACCGGACAAAACAGATAGTTCGACTGGGGGTACGGGCAGGGGCGGAGAGTTGTACAACAAACACAATTTTCTGCCCCTGCAATGCACCTCATCTTAACAATTGCTAAATTTTGGCAGTTATTAGTCTTGATAGAAGATATAACATATTTTTGGAAAAAGAGATAGAAGAATGGAGTTGTAACAAGTTTTATACGGATGCAAAAATAGAAAGAAAATAGTCAGGGTAGCATTATTGACTATTTAATTATTATACTCAAACAGAATTGATTTGCGAATAAAAGCAACAATGGGGCATGCCCCATTGCCGGTGCAGGACGGCAGTTGAATCAGCAACATAAACCTCTGTTATTTGCAATTCATTTCCTGTTGAGTATAACACATCAATAGTCGGCATGATCCGCCGACCTCATGGCGTGGAATCATGCAAAAAGTTGTAAGAATTATGCTCAACGGACGAATTTGAAATCCCTGCTGCAATAAAAAAGAGAATCCAGCGTTTGCTGTTCGAGTGCAAAATGTGTTGTGAAAGTAATTAACATGATAAAACGAACCATTCTTTACGTATTCCTTTTCTGCTACCCCCTGCAGGCAATGTTCGGGCAGAGTGTGCAAGGATCACAAGGCGAAAGCAAGGTGCCGAATCTACCTTTTATCGATTCTAAAACCCTATCTTTTGGTTTCCTTATCGGGTTCAATATGATGGATTACCGTGTTGTGCATCGCAAAACAGAAAACCTTGCTCCCGGAGTTGAACGTCGCTATGCCGAAGTAGTGAACCTGAACCCCGGTCTGAATCTGGGATTAGTAGCAAACCTCCGTATTAACAACCGGCTTTACTTCAGATTATTACCAGGCATTTCATTCGGGCAGCGCGACCTGCTTTTTGTTGACGACAATGGGAATATCGATGAGTTTCCGCTCGAAATAAAATCCACCTACCTCGAATGCCCCGCGCTTATCCGTTTTTACGGCGACCGTATGACAAATGCACGTCCCTATTTTGTAGGCGGTGTTAATCCTCGCTTCGATTTGGCAAAAAGTCGTAAAGACGGCATACTGATACGTCCCCTTGATGTGTATGCCGAATTTGGAGTAGGAATAGTGTCTTATTTCTCAACCTTCCGCCTGTCGTCTGAGTTGCGAACCTCAATCGGCTTGACCAACATCCTCGACCCCGCAGGCATAGGCACTGCCGACGATATGTTTTATACCAGCGTTATAAACCAGTTGTTCTCGCGCATTTTTACGCTTACGTTTTATTTTGAATAAACACTGAGAATGTTTTTACCCCGATAAGCGTATAAAAATTTATTATGAATGCCACAATGATAAACTTTGAACTTTGCAGAGCGGGTGCATAAGTATGAATCAAAAATTAATTTACACTAAAAGTAAACCACAATGAGCACAAAGTTGTTCACAAAGGACACTATGCCTTTGTGAACCTTGTGTGTTCTTTGCGAACTTTGTGGTAAAAGATTGTATCAATTAATTTATGTTGGGTACTT
>JAITVO010000047.1 GCA_031285765.1 Cytophagaceae bacterium
GATAGAAAGGTTATGGCGGTTTTTGCGAAAGAAAGTAATCAATACGCATTTCTATCGAACAAAAGAATTATTCAGGCAGGAAATCCTGCGATTCTTCGACAATATCGCCGACTATAAAACGGAGTTGCAGACTCTGCTAACTCGCAATTTTAGATTGTGTAATTCGCAATCCTTTTCCTTGTGAGTATAATTTATGTTGGGTACTTAACAGTTTTAATCTGCAATTACTTCCAAACCGAAAGCTGCATCACTGAATTTCAGGGAATGATTTACATCGTAAAAATGACGGTCAGCTATAGTTCTCCATTCTGCAAGTCCTTTGTTGTCGCGATAATAAAATACCTTATCAGGCGAGTTTATTAATCGGATATAAGGTTTAGCCCCCATCTCAGTTTCCATAATAGACGCTTTTTTTTGATTAAACCAATCCATTCCACACCAACAAAAATTCCTTCAACAGGCAACACTATTGAATAGGGCGACACGTCGAATTTAACCGTTTTTTTACCTCTGTGCGACAAGTGCATTACTGTATTTGCATTAATTAAATCGTTTCGCGGCTTACCGTTTGCATCAATATCGTACAAATGCAACCGAACAGCATAGATAGATTCCCCATATTTTTTCACATTAAATAATATACTTTGTATCAGCGCCTCTTTATTAAAATCATTTGCTATAAATGTTGCAACTTCAAAACTTTCGTATGCGGCAAATCCCGTTTTATTTTTTTTATTTGTATTCCCTATTGTTACAGTGCGCTGCTTTTTATCGGGAGTTATGCGAACTTCGGCTATTTCATGATTTTTCCGTATAAGTTTTACGGTATTTTTAATGTCAGCTTGTTTATAAAAAATTAAAGGATAATATCCGATACACGAAAAAACAATGCTGTCCATTTTTGTATCTGCTTCAAGCATAATTTTTCCATCAAAATCGGTATAACCTCCTTTTGAGTTATTGCCCGAAAAAACTCGCACTGCCGCATAGCTGACGGGCTGATTGTTGTCGCTATCCAGCACCTGCATAGCATGTTGTTGAGCTAAACTGAATATGGTGTTCAGAATAAAAAATAAAGTAAAAGGAATAATTTTCATGAGTGAGTTGTTATTTAAATAATTCAATGTAATTTCTGAGAAATAATTACGCTAAATATGGCTTACTTCTCATAATGGCATGCATTAAACACGCAAAAGAGAGTATCTACCCAAAATATCTGTTTTGTACTTTACTTCTTGTGAAATCGCACATTTGGCAAAAACACGGTTACGATTCCCAAAAGCGGGAGGTAGCCACAGATTCGATATACATATTCGATACCTTTTTGGTCGGCAAGATTGCCGAGAACGGCGGCGGCAATGCCTGCTATGCCGAATGCCAAGCCGAAAAAGAGCCCTGATATTAATCCTACCTTCGTAGGCAATAGCTCCTGCGCGTACACAAGGATTGCCGAAAATGCCGACGAGAGTACGAATCCGATAAAAATAGTAAGTACGCACGTCCAGAACAGATTGACGTGCGGCAACAGCAGCGTGAATGGCGCAACGCCCAGAATAGACGCCCAAATAACGTATTTCCGCCCGATGCGGTCGCCCACAGGACCGCCTACAAAGGTGCCGAGAGCCATAGCAAACAAAAATGCAAACAGATAAAACTGCGAATGTTGAATGCTTACACTGAATTTCTCAATCAGATAAAAGGTATAGAAGTTGGTGAGGCTTGCCATGTAAACGTATTTCGAAAAAATAAGCGTCAGCAGGATGCAGAGCGAAAGAATGACCGTTTTTCGAGGCAGATAGCCTTTTCGTACAGCCACTGTTTTCTGTTCTTTTCCGGCTTTGATGCATTTCAGTTTTTTGCTGTACCACTTAAAGATGGGGTATTTCAAAAAGATTGCAATAAAGGCGGCACATACAAAGTAGGCGATGTATTTTTGTCCATAAGGGGCAATAATCAGCGCGGCAAGCAGCGGTCCGAGTGAACTCCCCAAGTTTCCGCCTATCTGAAAGATGGATTGCGCCAGTCCGTGCCTGCCACCCGAAGCCAAATGCGTCAGTCGCGACGCTTCGGGATGTATTACCGACGAACCCAAACCGATAAACGATACCGATACCAACACCGAAAACAGCGAATTGGCGTAAGCCAACAAAAAAAGCCCGATACATGTTGATGCCGAACCTGCAACCAGATACCACGTACTTGGTTTTTTGTCGAACATAAATCCGAACACCGGCTGAAACACCGATGCGCATATCTGATAAACAAGCGTAATCAGTCCTACTTGCGTAAATGTGAGCAGCAGATTATTTTTCAGGATAGGATACACTGCCGATAAAACGGACTGAAAGGCGTCGTTCATAAAATGCGCCAAACTTAGCGACAGCAGTATGCTGTAAGTGATATGACTGGTGGAGGATGTGCGTTCCATTCGGAATTTTTTGGAGTACAAAAGTAAACCAAATTATGCGAAATAAAAAAAAGAGTCGCACAAAGGTTGTAAATTTGCTGTTACGCAACAGTAAAAAATTACGACAATGTACAAATAGTTCGACAGATTCACCAACCAAAATGTGCTAAAAAATAATCTGACTGTCTATTTTTATGCAAATCACTAATTTTGATACTAAAAAATTAATTTTAGTTTGATAACTTGTTTTTTTTACTACTTAGCTAAATATTGTCGTTTATGCATTTAATCAAACCGCATAATTTATAACGGTTACATATCTATGATACAATATAGGTGATGATTCTGAAGACTGTATCAAACAAATGGTAGAGAAGATGTATGAGAAAGGAGAGTTGTAAGGCTGGAAAATGAAAAACAAAAGAAAGTTTACCGATAACAGGTAATTTATAGAAATTGACAAATAAGTAAATTGTATAAACCTGAAAGAAACACATTGCATGTGTTTTGAAAATAAACAAAGAGTGAAGAGGTTATTCTTCACTCTTTTGTTTATTTATTCTCCTCTTTCAACTCAAAAGCCTCTCCTATAGAGAGGGAGCAAAAACATATTGATTACTTCTTTCGACTCACTTCTTCTCTTCTTTTTCCTTTTTCACCGTTTGTGGCTGCGTACTTTTCGAGAGCGAGTCGCGCATGGATGTGTCGGCTTCGATGTTGCGATATTTTTGATAATCCATTACGCCAAGATTGCCACTACGGAAAGCGTCAGCTATGGCAAGAGGAATTTCGGCTTCGGCTTCAATTACTTTGGCACGAGCTTCCTGTGCTTTTGCCTTCATTTCCTGTTCGAGGGCAACAGCCATCGCACGACGTTCTTCGGCTTTAGCCTGCGCAATATTTTTATCGGCTTCGGCTTGGTCCATTTGCAGTTCGGCGCCAATGTTTTTACCGATGTCGATGTCGGCAATGTCGATTGAGAGAATTTCGAAAGCTGTACCAGCATCCAACCCTTTTTCGAGCACTACTTTCGAGATGGAGTCGGGTTTTTCCAACACCATTTCGTGCGTTTCGGCTGAACCGATTGACGATACAATGCCTTCGCCCACGCGAGCTAAAACGGTTTCTTCGCCTGCGCCTCCTACCAACTGCTTGATGTTGGCGCGAACCGTTACGCGAGCCTTTGCGATAAGCTGAATACCATTTTTGGCAACAGCCGTTACGGGCGGCGTGTCGATTACTTTTGGGTTTACCGACATCTGTACAGCCTGAAATACATCGCGACCAGCCAAATCAATGGCGGTTGCCATCTGAAACGTGAGATCGATGTTTGCCTTTGATGCCGAAACCAGTGCGTGGACTACCTTTTCGATATTTCCGCCTGCCAGATAGTGGGCTTCGAGCTCGTCGCGCTTAACGCCGCGCAAACCTGCCTTATGCGCTTCAATCATTGCCCTTACAATAGCGGTGGGCGGCACTTTGCGAATACGCATCAGTATTAACTGCAACAGCGAAATACGAACGCCCGATACCAGCGCCGAAAACCAGAGTATAACAGGCACATAGTAAAGAAAAATGAAAAATAAAACAACAATTACAACAATAACTCCAATTGTTCCGTAGGTCATAATAATATTAATTTAATGGTTTAACAATTACGTGTGTTTTAAACACTTTAACAACTTCTATTTCTGTTTTGGGATCAATAAATTTGGCGGGGCAGTGCGCCTCCATCTCCACTTCGTTGATTCGTGCCTTGCCAACAGGATTCAGCCGTGTAATGGTAATGCCATGGTCGCCCGCTTTTACCGCTTGCTCGTCAACCGTTGCAACTTGACCCGTAATGGCAGCGTCAAGCGAAAAGCGTTTCCACGTTTTGCTTCGCAGCGCAATAATAACAAGGATTACGAAAACAATTATCGACGCAATTAAAATCGCAGAGCCCACCGTAACGCCATAGTTGCTGTATCCCAGATAAACCGCTACGCCGATGGCAATAAACCCGCCAACGCCCGCAACCGAAACGCCGGGGAATACAAACAGTTCGAGGATTAAAAGCAACATTCCTGTAAGGATAAGTAAAATAATAACGGTCATTGTCATTCGATGGTTACGGTTAAAAATTTGTGTAATAACGTATTGTACATATTTTCGAGTTCGCTATAAGCACCGCGCTTAATGTCGCACGAGCCTTTCAGATGCGTTATGATGGCGCACTGTTCGGCTTGCAGTCGGTTGTGTCCGCACACTTCGCGCAACGAATCAATCACATAATCGAATGTGTTGACTTCGTCGTTATGAAGTACAAGCTGCCGCATTTCGCTGCTGTTCTTCTGTTGCGATGCATCCTTATTTGTTTCCCTGCGGTTTGGCATATCCAAAAAAAATCGCGACAAAGTAACGCTTTATTTTTCTAATTCCAAACATAAATCGTGTTTAAATATATTTTTCACGCATAATTTGCACCAAATATGCCAACACCAATTTATTCATGTATCATTTGCAAATTGCCACGTGCAGGCAGGATGTCTGTTTTTCTAATTTCCATATCAATCCAGTCTTTATAATTATCCGCACCGCAGTCGAACCCTATATCTTGACACGTTTCAACTTTCTGACCTTGCCAGTGTTATTATTTGATATTATTTTCAAGAATATGATTATGATACGGCAACATGGACAGGCGTTTTAGTGAAGAACTGTATTAAGTGAACCTCTAAAAACTCCAAGTTCGAGGCTTGCGAGGCGATAAAAGCGCAGTTTACATGAACGTAAATGAGCATTTTATCGTCCGAAGCATAACGAAGAAATTGGAGTTTTTAGAGGTTC
>JAITVO010000077.1 GCA_031285765.1 Cytophagaceae bacterium
ACTTAGCTATAAAAAAGGCTGCCCTTTTGCAGAGCAGCCTTTTTTATGGCAAGGCAATTCATTTGTTTGCGTGTTTAGCGTATCACCGTCAGTTTGGTGCACCCCTCAAAAGCGTTGGCGGCCACGTTTGCTGCAAAGGCGCTCACATCCACCGTGCCTTCGAGAGCCGAGCAGTAGCCGAAGCCAAGCGACTGGATGCTGTTCACCCCTCCAAGCGTTAATCCGGTGAGGCTCCAGCATTCGTAAAAAGCGTTGCTGACGATGGTCTTCACATTGTTTGGTATTACCAGCGTGCCGCTCAGGTTTTTGCAACCCGAAAAACAGGATTGCGGGATACTCGTAAACGATGCGTTTACCGGCAGGGTAAGCGAGCCGTTAAAGCCGGTACAATTGCTAAAAGCACTGCTTTCAATACTTGTTACACTGTTTGGGATGGTAAGGTTACCGGTAAAACCACTACAATTGCTAAAAGCACCGCCATCAATACTTTTCACATTATTGGGGATGGTTAACGTGCCGCTCAGGTTTTTGCAACCATTAAAACAATTGGTGGGGATAGTTGTAAATGCAGCATTTACCGGCAGGGTAAGTGTGCCGTTAAAACCACTGCAACCTCGAAAAGCATCCGCCTTTATATCTGTTACGCTATTGGGGATTACAAGATTACCGGTAAAGCCACTGCAATTGTAAAATACACCCCAGCTGGAGTTGCTAACTCCAAGTGATTTTACATTACTGCCGAGCGTTAATGAAGTAAATCCCTTACATCCATAAAAAGCGCCCCAATTAATAGTGGTTACACTGTTGGGGATTACAAGGCTGCCTGTAAAACTGCTGCAACCCATAAAAGCTAAAGCGCCAATGGTTGTTACACTGCTGCCGATAGTAAGGCTACCAGCAAATGTACAACTATTAAAAGCACTGCTGCCAATCGTTGTTACGCCATTGCCAATTGTAAGATTACCGGTAAATTTACAATCGCTGAAAGCACTGACACCAATAGTTGTTACCCCATTGCCAATAGTGAGGTCGCCTGTAAATTTACAACCGCTAAAAGCGCTTTCTCCAATTGTCTTTATATTTTCGGGTATCACAAGGCTGCCTGCAAAGCCGGAAGAAGCGAAACAGCGGTTGGGGATAGCAGTAAATGCCGTGTTTGTTGGCAGGGTAAGCATGCCGTTCAGTTTGTTGCAATTCTCAAATGCGCTTTCGCCAATAGTTTTTACACTGCTGGGGAAGTCAATGCCACCAGTAAATTTGCAGTTGTAAAAAGCATCGGCGCCAATGCTCTCCAGCCCGTTGGGCAACACAAGTTGGCCAACGGCGCCGCAGCCGTAAAATGCTTCAATGCCAATTGTTTTTACACCGGCACCCAGCGCAAGGTCGGTTGCCTTGCTGCACTCGCGAAAAGCGGCGCTCTCAATCAGCATTACGGCGTCGGGTATCGTCAGTTTGCCCATCAGGGAGGAGCAGCCGTAAAAGGCGCTGTTGCCTATTTCGGTAGCCGATGCAGGCAGCACCACCGTTTTCAGGCGGGTATTGCTCTTAAACGCATCGTTGGGTATGCGCCCTGCGGGGCACTGTATGCCGCCCATGTCCAGCGCTTCGAGCGCCGGCAGGGCGTTGAGAGTGGCAAAATCGGCTGCATTGAGCGTTCCGGTAAGCGTAAGCCCTTTAATGGCGGCAAGGTTGTTTGCAGTGAGTTCGTTCAGCTGCTGCTGCAACTGCCCTGTTGTTACTGCCACTGTAAACAGTCCCGATTCGGGGCCTGTAAGCACATCCACAGTAAAGCTGCGCGAGGTAACGGTGCGCGGCGTAATGGTGGCGCTTAGCAGCGTAGCAACAGGGTCGGCCGGCGGGTCGGGCGGTTCGGGAATGTTGAGCTCAAAGTAGAGGTCGTAGTGTGTGGCGGCGGCATAGTTGCCCTCCACCTTGCAGGGATAGCTTTTGCCACCCACGTGGAAGATAAATGTAACCTGCCCCGCTGCTACTGTGGCAGGCAGCAGCAGTGCATCGAAACTTGCCGATGTTGCAGTGCTGCCCGTTTTGTGCAGCGTAATGGCGCCGTAGTTCTGTTGTGCGGTAAACGTGCCGCCGGTAAGTTGCAGTTTTGCCTGCGTGTACAAGCCTTCAACCGTTACCGTTATGGCGGCAAAGTCGGCAGCGTTGAGTGCGGCATCTGCCCCGCCTGTTACCGTTACTGCAACCTTTGCCAGCGAGTAGCGGAAGTTGAGTGGCACAGCCGTAGCCTGTGGCGCTCTGTTGGTGGCGTTGTTCGAGTAGAGCACCTCTACCGGCAACCCTGCTGCCTGTCCCGCCACATTCACCGGTATGGTAAAGTCGGCATCCACTTGCGTGGTGTAGGGGTAGTAAGCCGTAAAGTCCACATTGCCCTCAAGCGGATAGTAGAGCTGAGGCGTGGATGATAGTACGCCACTGGCAACGCTCATCTGCACGTTGGAAGCGTTGGGGTACACAGCGTCGGCAGCCGTAATAGCCTGCCCCGCCTTTTTCATATACAGACCAATGCGGTCGGCCGCCTCCCATTTGTCGCCGGCTACTTTCAGGGTAGCAGCTGTATCAATAGCAGCTTGCAGGCTTACAGCCATCCTGTCGGTCGGCTCGGGTTCGGGTTCAACTTCGGGCTTATCGTTACAGCCCGTTGACAGGCTAAGCAGCATGGTGCAAATAGCCGTCAAAAAGAAAGACTTGTTTCTCATAAACATTACTTGAAAGATTTAACTGAATTATGGCGACAAAAGTACATTGACAGGTTGACCGGTGTATTATGGTTTTCCATAGTGTTGTAGTTAATGATAATTAAATATTTGCAACAGACACAAAACATGAGTTGGGAGTTCAGGAATAGCGCGGTTTTGAGCTGACTGATGCAAGAGAAAGATGTAGAGTATGTGCTGCGAACTAACATTTCTAACTCTGCAATTAATGCCGCGAACTCTACAATTGACATTTCTAATCCTGTAGTTAACGTTGCAAACTCTACAATTGAAGTTTATAACTCTGCAATTAATACTGTAAACTCTGTAATTTATATTTCTAATTCTGTAATTAATATTGCTAACTCTGTAATTTGTGTTTCTAATTCTGTAATTAACGATACGAACTCTGCAATAGAAGTTTATAACTCTGCAATTAATACTGCGAACTATGTAATTTGCGTTTCTAATTTTGTAATTAACATTGCGAACTCTGCAATTAGTGTTTATAACTCTATGATTAACATTGCGAACTCTGCAATTGTATTTAACAGAGATGTTTTTTACGCGTTAACTACCAAATAACAGCCTGTGCACCATGCTGTAAACGGAAACAGATATGTTGAGGAGGGTGAGGATGTACTGTATTTCACAAAAAGGTGTGTTATGTTGCTCTATTGCTGTTTTCCTAAGATGTATGTTAATTTCGACACATTCATTTATCGCTGTCCTAATAGAAAACGGAGAACTGGAAAATTAATTCACAGTTCTCCGTTTTCTATTTTTGGGGCAGTTACAGGCTCCAATAATCCAAACTTTTTATGCTGTTTCGGAATACGCCTTTTACGTCCACAAAAACGCCGTCGGTTTCGAGGATGGATTTGAAATAGGCTTCGTTTAATTCCATAAAGTTGGAATGATTAACGCCAATTACTGCTGCAGCATATTTCCCTGTAGGCTTATCAACAAGCCCGTAGCCGTATTCGTGCATCAGGTCGGCTGACGAAGCGTGCGGGTCAACCACTTCAACGTTTACGCTGAACGATTTCAACTCGTTTACCAAATCGGCAATCTTTGAATTTCGTATGTCGCTTACATTTTCTTTAAAAGTAGCACCCATTACCAACACGCGCGAGCCGTGAACTTTTATGCCTTTCGAGATAAGACGTTTTACCAGTTGTCGAGCCACATAAGGCGCCATGCCATCGTTTATAACACGCCCGCCTGTAATAATTTTTGAGTGATACCCGAGTTCGTTGGCTTTGTAGGTAAGATAATAAGGATCGACGCCGATGCAATGTCCGCCCACAAGTCCGGGAAAGAAGCGCAAAAAGTTCCATTTGGTTCCCGCCGCTTCGAGCACTTCAAATGTATTGATTCCGATACGGTTGAAAATAAGCGATAACTCGTTCATTAACGCAATGTTTACGTCACGTTGCGTGTTTTCAATGATTTTGGCAGCTTCGGCAACTTTAATGCTGCTTGCTTTGTAAATGCCAGCCTTGATGATAGAGCCGTAAACTTCGGAGATTACTTTTAGCGATTCGTCGTCGCTTCCCGAAACAATTTTCAGTATTTTGGTCAGCGTATGTTCCTTGTCGCCGGGGTTAATGCGCTCGGGCGAATATCCAACCTTGAAATTGACGTTGAATTTCAGCCCCGACTCTTGTTCTAAAATAGGCACACAGTCTTCTTCGGTACATCCGGGGTAAACCGTTGATTCGAAAACAACATAATCGCCCTGTTTCAGGATTTTGCCAACGGTGTGGCAGGCGCCCAGCAGCGGCGTAAGATCAGGAAGATTGTGTTTGTTGATAGGCGTGGGTACGGCAACGATGTGAAAACATGCTTCGCGCAAATCGTCGGGGTTGGCGGTAAAGTGAATATCGGTTCCGTCGAAAGCTGCTGATTCGAGTTCGCTACTGGGGTCAATTTTGCGGCGCATCAACTCAACTCGCTCCTCTTTTATGTCGAAACCCACAACCTGCATTTTGCGTGCAAACTCCAACGCAATCGGAAGCCCTACATATCCTAAACCGATAACCGACAATTTTTTCTTTTTGTCAATCAATTCTTGAAACATCTGCTTTTATTTTATATTTTATATACTGTTTTGAATTACCCTTTTTATAACAGGCATGCAGGGTCCACCAACCTTTTACGTGCCAACAGCTGACAAAAATAATTCTTATGCAGCGAAAAAACAAACGTTAGTAGAGAAGAATTATTAAAACCACA
Source organism: Cytophagaceae bacterium (assembly GCA_031285765.1). GTDB lineage: Bacteria > Bacteroidota > Bacteroidia > Bacteroidales > Marinilabiliaceae > WRMI01. The sequence goes on from JAITVO010000077.1 coordinate 4,956, forward strand.
ATTTTAATATAATTCTACTCAAACAAAAATGGTTTGCAAATAACCGAGGATTCCAGTTTTAACTGTTCAGTTTTATTTATTGACAAGGGGATTAATCCCCTTGTCGCTTTTATTCGCAAATCAATTCTGTTTGAGTATAATAAGATGAGCGGGATTAAAATAATTATGTCGTGAGCATTCTATATTTCCTTGTTGGGTTATAAGGGCGGTGATACAAATATTGTCATTTTGCATTTGGTCGCAGGAGGATATTTTGTACACATTGGAAACAATCCGTACAAATTTCTCCAACCTGCGAATCATGCATTGTAAGTTTTGTGTCAAATTAATTCCAGTCAAGAATTACTTTTCCGCAATTGCCCTCTTCCATTACATCGAAACCTTTCTGGAAATCGTCCACTTTGTAACGATGCGTAATCATGGGCAATAAATCGAGCCCCGACATTAGCATTTGCTCCATTTGATACCATGTTTCGAACATTTCGCGTCCGTAAATTCCTTTCAGGGTAAGCCCTTTGAAAATAATTTTGTTCCAATCTACGATAGTGCTCGAAGGTAGCAGTCCAAGCAACGATATTTTTCCGGAATTGTACATGTGGCTAAGCATTTGGTTGAATGCCGGCGATGCACCCGAACATTCAAGTCCAATATCGAAGCCTACCATGCCTAACTTTTTCATGGCATCGTCAAGGCTTTCGGTTATTGGGTTGATTACACATGTGGCTCCCATTTTGCGAGCCAGTGCTGCGCGATATTCGTTGGTTTCGGTGGCAATTACATATCTTGCACCGGCAAACTTGGCTACGGCAACGCACATGCTGCCTATCAGTCCGGCGCCTGTAATCAGTACATCTTCGCCAATCATTGGAAATGATAGCGCTGTGTGCGTTGCATTCCCGAAAGGATCCATGATTGCAACAACTTCGTCGGGAATGCGCGAGTTGATTTTCATAACATTATTCGACGGAACAACAACGTATTCGGCGAAAGCCCCGTCGATATTAACGCCAATGCCAACAGTTTTTTCGCAGATGTGCTGCCGTCCACGCCGACAGTTGCGACAGTGTCCGCAAGCGATGTGACCTTCGCCAGTAACACGGTCGCCTTCTTTCACATTGGTTACTTCGGACCCAATGGCGGCAACATGTCCCACGTATTCGTGTCCGATGGTCATAGGCGTTTTAATGGTTTGCAGCGCCCACTCATCCCATTTATAAATATGTAAATCGGTACCGCAGATAGCGGTTTTGCTTATCTTAATAAGCACATCATTATGCCCCGGCACAGGTACGGGAACATCTTTCATCCAAATCCCTTTTTGGGGCATGGCTTTTACTAATGCTTTCATTATAGCTGTTTTAGAATGATACTGTATTGAAAATTAAATGCGATAAAGGTAGGACAATTTTGTGTTTCAGATGAATGACAAATGTCAGGCATTTGATTTTTTTGAAAGATTGGTTATACTACATTTGCGCATTTAAGATGTCTTATAATGTATTTAAAGTTGAGAATAAAAAAATTAAGAATTCATGTTACGCTTGGCGTTTTTTATATAATGTAGTCATCTAAACTTTTTTCTTCACTTTTTTCAGAAGTATGACCATAAATGCTATACAGTTGAAGCTCATCCAGCTTGAAACAGTCGTATCAAACCTGTTCAGCAAGGTTCTGTAGCTGTCCATCCATGCATTTGTTCTTTCAATACTGTACCTTTTTATACAAGATCTCATCCGGTAGATAATCACCATGCTTATCTCCATTTCTGTCATTGAAGTTTACATTGGCTATAACTCCGTGTCTACAACAGGTATTTCTGAAGCTTTGCGTATCGAAACCGGCATCCGCATTGACGAAAAGCCCATCAACGGGTATGCTTGATTTCTCCAAACTTGTAAATAATTCCTCCAATTTGTTCTCAATATCATACAAGTCATGGTGATTTCCTGCCACAGGCGTACTCATAGCCAAAGGAAGCCCATTACGGTCTGTTAAAAACAGTGCATTAGTTGTCTTCCTGCTCTTTCTGTCCTGATAAGCTACCTCTTCACCTCCTCGTAAAGAGCGGGTATGGCCGCCATCTATATCTCCACTGGACAAATCAACTATACTTTTATGACTGCAAAGAATATGATTCCAGATTCCCTGCCATTCTCCATTTTTGCACCATTTGCGGAAGTGCCAAAATACGGATTTATAGCTCAATACAACTTCAGAAAATAGACTGCTAACGGGAAGATATGCCCATTGAATACCCGTCTTTAGCCTGTAAAGAATATCATTAACTCTTTCTTCAAGCTGACTCTTGGTAGTATAACCTCATTTGGCTACGGATAAATGTGGTAATATCTCCATTTTAATTGTATCTTTGTCGAGTACTTGGTACATGGGAAGCATTTTTATTTGTTCTTTTGCAATTACAAAAGTAATGCTTCCCGTTTTTATGATGATGGTTAGAAAAGTTTAGATGACTTCAGAATAAAAAAATGCCCGCAAAAGATTTTGATTTATCTTTTGCGGACATTTTTGTTGAAAAAGAAATCAATTCTTTATCAACTTATAACTGTATGTGCCATTGGCAGTTTTTACGAACACCGGATAAATTCCTTTCGCCCAGTTGACAGATGAAATTTTAATTTCGTTCCTGCTCATGCCGGTCAAAGAAACAATTCTCCGTCCCTGCATATCCTGTACAAAAACAGACTGGATTGCGGTTCCACTTTTAATAATAAAGTAGTCGTTTACCGGATTGGGATAGATTGTTAAATTATTATCCGAGATATTATCGGTAATATTACTTCCGCCATCATAAGTAAAATGCAGCACAACATTCAATGATACTTTCCATTCCTTTTCTGCATAAATATTTGAAAGTAATTCCCAGTTACCTGCCCTTAAAAAACCATATACTGTACATTCATCCTTTTCATTTGACGATGCAATCGCTATTTTAGCTGCATTGTAGGTTAAGCCGCTCACTGCAACATAAAATGTTCCCGAAACAGGAATAGGTTGGTCAAATTCAATGGTAGTATAACCGTCGGGATTAATATCGCTTCCTTTGAAGGATTTGGAAGAGCCTATTAGCGTTCCGGGCTTTCCTTCGTTATCGGCATAAATCATCACATAATAAGTCCGGTTGGTTACATTTCCTTCCATAGCTTTTATCATCAAATCTACTTTGCTGACGCTTCCACTGTAGCTTGTTGTAAATTTTTCGGCAATAGCGCTATAGTCGGAGTTTACACCAGTCAGGTATCTTCCCAGCGATGATTCAAAATGTGAATTTCCTACGTCTCCATGAGGGATGTTCCATATTTTCCCGCTTCCTCCTACTTGTACATAATTGTTTATAGAAAGTTCGTCAGAACCTGCTTCATTTGAAACGCTCAATGATACTGAATAAGATGTCTCAGTGTTTCCTGCTGGGTAAACAGCATTGATAATTTCATCGGTATCTGACGATTGATTTACTCCGGCGAGTTGCCATGTTCTGGTGTCAGGATAATTCTCTGTTTTATCGGTAAATGAAACTTCTCCTCCCTGATAAGGTAAGAACTGTCCATAATTTGGATAAGATGTAAATCCTTTTTCGGAGTAGGATGCAAAACCAGCCTCCGGAGTTTTAGTTTTAACAACAATGGTTTTGCTTTTTGAGTTGGTTCCCAATGTATTATCAACCGACATATTAACACTGAAAGTTCCTTTATTATGATACAGTATCACAGGCTCCGACTCCAGCGATGTTTCGGGATTACCACCTTCAAACGTCCAGTTCCAGTTGGCAACAGGACCTGTTGACAAATCTTGAAAAGAGACGGTATCATCTCTGAATATTTCAATAGTATTGTCGCTGCTGTTGTTCATATTAAAATCGGCTACAGGAGCATTTAAGCCGCAAGGTATGCCCATATCAAAACGAACATTGGGTCTGTCGTTGTTGATGGTTCCCAAATCTGCGGGAATATTCTGCGTATCCGAAATCCATTGTATATTGCAGGCTGTAGATGTTGTGCTGTAACAGTTACTGCTCGCATATTCCTGTCCGGCGGCAGCCATAGTTCGTACCATCAATTTTAAATTTCTGTTTCCGGAGTATCTGAATGGTTTTGCCAGTTCAAAAGTAACCCATCCAGCATTGTTTGTCCAGTCAGTTGCGCCTTCGTAAACTAAAATCGCGTCTTCTATTTCATCACTCCAAGCGGTAGTATTTGTAAAACTGTCATCATCAGTTTCTTTCAGATAAATATAAACTTTTCGTTGGGTAGCAGAAGCATTTGCCGTATTCCACGAAATTTTATTGATATAACCGCGTGAATCCAAATCAAATTCACTTGCTTTATAGATTGAAGAACTGAAAGTTTGGCGGTTTAAGGAACCCAGCGGGAATTGCGTCTGTACGGTTCCATTGCCGATTTCGGTTTCTTCGGAGCACAAATTTTCTTTTACAACTACATCAAATTCAAATTCTTTAGTCATTTCATCTCCCAAACCGCTGTTGATAGTTAACGTAACACTATAAGTTCCTGCCGCATTGTATGTAACTTCGGGGGGATTCTGTTCATTTGAAGTTGCTGGAACACCACCTTCAAACGTCCACGCCCATGACACATCATTAACAGAAGTGTTTATAAATCGGACGGGGCGTATTACATACAACTCTTCTTCCTCAGTATGAAAATCTGCATTTGTTGAGCGATAGGTACCATTTAATGTTTCAGCGCCTGTTCCGGTAGGGTCGAGATACTGATTCATTTTCTGTGTCCCTTGGTTCCAATGATACCAGAGTTTTCCATACAGATTAACACCATTGGGACTCTTACACGAAGAGTTTCCTCCCGAAAGTGTACCAACAACCAATTTATTCTGGTTAAACATTGGCGATCCTGATGAACCGCCTTCGGTAACACTGTGTCCATTCTCTGTTGCTGCAAACCGAATATTCCAGTGAGCATTTGGAGCGCCGTGTGTATTGCCTTCCCCATGCCAGGTTTGAGTAGTCGCTCTTGTCGTGAAAGTGGATATTTTTTTTACATCCCCTGCCGGATGGTGGATACCAACACCACTTGAAGCAGGGCTGCTTGTCCTGTCCCAACCATTGAAATAAACGTCGTAGCTTTCTGGAATCGCGCTGTTTAAGCGTACAAGAGCACCGTCAGAAGCTCCGTTAATCGGAAGTTCAACTAAATACTCGGCTCCAATAATTGTCAAAGAGTTGGGGGTAGTATTTAATCGCTCACATTCAGGATTTTCATAATGGAAATAATAAACCGCTTGATTCATTTCTACAGCAGTTGAGCCTTCGTAACAGTGGAAAGCACTCAGGAAAAGAGGATCGCGATTATTGGCTGTGTTATTAATGAGTGTTCCACTGCAAAAACCGACATATCCTTCCCCTGTAGGTATTACAATGCGGGCAACTCCTTTTTTCTGATCTTGCCAATCATCTCCTTCTGAGCAGTTGATATTTATCATACACGGCTCCGATTCTCCTATGCGCAATATGTCTTTTCCCAGATGATTATACCCATACGCAATACCGGTAATCTCAATTTGGGGAATCAACATTTCGTCGGTTGGAGGAGCGACGTATTCAAAAATAATTCGGTCGCCCGAAACAAATTCAGTTGCAAATTCAGCGCCTTTTGTGTTGGTGTTTTCATTGTAAGCTCCCAATATTTTTGAATGGTCGGGATTATACAGAAACAGTTTTCCTCCTTCGGGAATAATGAATTTCTCATAATAAAGCATAATAGCTAATGCATCGGGTGCAAATATTTCTAATTGCCACACCCATGTTCCGTCGGGAAGAGTAAGCCATTCTCCATTGTCAATCATATTCAAATTAACAGGAATTATTTTGGCGCAACGTGGAGGATTTCCCAAACTTTCCAGTTCGGCATCCTCTTTCAGTAATTTAGCCACATCAAAGTCAACAGTAGCTTCATACTGTGGTATGTTTTCCCTCGTATCGGGAAAATCAAAACTTGGCGGAAGCCCACCTTCACTTATTTGTGCATTGGTGAATAACGGATACATTATTCCGCTGCACAAAACCAATAATTGCAAAACTCGTTTTTTCATATTCTATATATTAATCAATTACTAAAATTTATTGGCATATCAATCCATACTGGTGTATTGATACAATCAATTTTGAGCCGCAAAATTATCAAAAAAAATGGTTATATAAAACTGATTTAGCTCATAATAATATTTGGAGGCACTTCACAATGCATGTTGTTTTAGATGTTTTCCACAATCCCTTGTATGCTTTTTTTTGACAAAATGCAATTCCTCTGCTTTAATGTGGAAAATTAGCACGGGAAACTTGCCATTTTTCGCCTAATTTTAAACAAGATACTATTTGCATATTTATTAACAAATCAACTCTTTGAGCCGTGAAGCAATACGGCGTACTTGATAGAAAGAAATTATCATTCATTTACTCTATTCCGTCGTATTTGTAATGATTACTGTTTCGATGTATGCAATGGTAATTTCGTTAATTTACAGTAATGAGTAATAATAAGTAATGAATAGAATATCTGAACCGCAGATGAAACAAATTGATTGGTTGAAATGATATTTTTATTATGATTGCTCATTGTTATACTTGTAAAAAGCGTCATTCATAATCAGTGCCGTTGCTCCGCACATATTTTTTACATAATTGCCAGCAGCTTCCCCAGCTTCGGTTAATGCATTGAGAGAGGCGCTGTTCCACAGCATATCCATTATTTTGCGGAAATCATCGTAATTGTTGAACGTAAAGCCACCGCCACAAGCGAGCAGATCAATTGCCTCGCGAAACTTTTTGTGATTGGGTCCAAACACAACAGGCATTCCGAATGTTGCAGCTTCGAGCGTGTTGTGGATACCTTTGCCAAATCCGCCACCAATGCAGGCAACCGTTCCGTAACGGTAAATTGCCGAAAGCAATCCGATGGTGTCGATCACCAGCACGCGATAGGCTTCGGGGTTGTTGATGCTTTCGCGCTGTGAGTAGCGGAGCGCAGGTGCTGTGAACCGTTTCATTATTTGTGCAACATGCGCTTCGTCGGTTTCGTGAGGGGCAATAATCATCTTTACGTCGTCGACGGCACTGTTGATGTACTCTGCCAGAATTGCCTCGTCGGGCGCCCACGTGCTTCCAGCTATCAGCACTTTGTTGGTTGTTGCAAACTGTTTGGCAACGGGGACTTCCGAAGCCAATGCCGCAATCGCCGCCACGCGGTCGAAACGGGTATCGCCCGCTACCGTAAAATTGGTAATGCCGATGCCTGTAAGCAATGCACCCGATTTTTCGTCCTGAACATAAAATTTATCGACGGCTTTCAACGTCTTTCTGAACCATTTGCCGTACCACTTAAAAAACACCTGATTGTTTCTGAAAATAGACGACACGCTGTAAACGGGAATCCTGTTCACAGCAAGCGTTGCGTAGTAGTGATACCAAAATTCGTATTTCACAAAGAAAGACATTGACGGATGTGCATCTTTAATGAAGCGTTTGGCATTTGCTGCCGTATCAGCAGGCAGATAAACCACCCAGTCAGCTAAATTGTAATTTTTACGTATTTCGTAGCCCGACGGCGAAAAAAATGAAAGCAGAATTTTATATTCGGACTTCTCGTTTCGGATTGCCTCAATAATCGGACGCCCCTGCTCAAACTCGCCCAGCGATGCGGCATGAATCCACACAACTTTATCGTCGGGGTGTATTTTTTTCAGCACGTTCCATGTTGATTTACGACCGCGATTGAGCTGTTTTGCCTTTTTGTAAAATGGCGAAGCGAGTTTCAAGGCAAGGGTGAAGAGGTGGATGGCGAAAGTGTAGAGAAGTTTCATAATGTGGGCAAATTATCGTTCTTTGTTTAAAAGGGATTCAAACAAATTGACATGGCTGTCGATAATATCGTCCCATGCGTATTTGGTTTCTATTTTAAAAAGGTTGGCAGATATAAAACTGTTGCGTTTTTCAACGTTCATATCATCCAAAATCGCAATAGAATCGGCTACATCGGCTGCATTTTTAAAATAAATAGCATCGGCGTCCAAAATGCTTTGGTTAAAAATATTGCTGTGCGCCACAATCATTGCCTGCGAAGCCATTGCTTCCAAAAGCGACGGGTTGGTGCCGCCTACCGAATGGCCGTGAAAATAACCTTTGGCAAAATGCCGCAAATTGTCGAGTTCCTGCTTATGATAAATGCTTCCTGCGAATTGCACACCTTTTGCCGAAGTATATTTTTCACGAAGAGTGTTGCCATATTTCGATTTGTAATTGCCAATTACTACAAAGGGCAAAGTGGAATTGCTCAACACGTAACCGTCCAGTATGGTTTCGATATTATTTTCGGGTTCAAGGCGCGCTATAAGCAGATAATAACTGTGAGGCGATAAATCGTACTTTTTCAACAACGCCTCACTGTATTCGTACACGGCATTTGCCCCGTAGGAAATCATAAAACTTTCGACATTGAATGTATCTCTGTAATATTGCTGTATTCCAATATTGTCCGATATAAGGTAGTGCGACTTTTTTACAGCAAGTTTCTCTAACTGTTTAATCAGCCATCGGGTAAATTTGTTCCATTTGCTTCGTTTCCATTCCAGTCCGTCCATATTGGTAATAAGCAAGGGACGGGTTCGTTGCTTCATCAAATGATATGAGGGTGCATTGCTGTGATAACCTGCCTCGTACAGAATATCGAAATCTTTTTTTAAAGCATCTTTCAGGCACAGATAATCGTAGATGAAATTAGCAGCGGCGCCTACTTTTTCTTCAGGACTGTAAATGTGGCATACAGTTACATTTTTATACGTTTTTTGCTGATAGGGATGGATATGTGGAGAATATACGGTAACCTCGTGTCCTCGCGCTGCAAGCCCTGCCGAGAGGTATTCGGCAAACTGTTCAAAGCCGCCGTAATTATTAGGTATGCCGCGTGTTCCAAGTATCGCTATTTTCATTATTTATAAAATAGATATTATTGTCGAATATATTTTGCAAAGGTATTTTTTTTGTCCGGAAAAATGGTGAATTTACAAAATATTAACAAAAGAAAAGATTAATCCAAACAGCTTTTAAGTGATATTTCATCAAATTATTTTTACGAGGCTGTGCAAAAGTATTTTTGAACACAAATAATATGGATTTTCACGTATAAAGTATGTATCAAAAATTGATTTTCACTAAAAAAGTAAAACCACAAGGAGCACGAAGCTGTTCACAAAGGACACTGTGTATTTTGAAAGGGATGGTTCCCCCTAATTTGGGGACTGTTTCCCCCTAATTTGGGGACTGTTTCCCCTAGTTTGGGGACGGCTTCCCCTAGTTCGGGGATGGTTTCCCCTAGTTTGGGGATGGTTCCCCCTAATTTGGGGATGGCTTCCCCTAGTTTGGGGACGGCTTCCCCTAGTTCGGGGATGGTTTCCCCTAATTTGGGGATGGCTTCCCCTAGTTTGGGGATGGCTTCCCCTAGTTTGGGGATGGCTTCCCCTAGTTTGGGGATGGCTTCCCCTACTTCACATAAAACGCCTGTATGGTAAATATGGGTCAAAAATTAATTTACACTAAAAGTAAACCAAAAAGAGCACGAAGCTGTTCACAATGGGGACATCATGTCTTTGTGAGCCTTGTGTATTCTTTGTGGTAAAAGATTGTATCAATTAATTTATGTTTGGCACTTACTTATTTAACTCATGTTACGCAAAACAGCCTTTTCAAGGCTGTCAAAAGTAATACTGCGTAACATGAGTTATTTAATAAATTTACACATATCCTGTTTGCTGCAAGGTAGCAGAGGAGACTTTTTACATACTTTTACTTGTTGCAAGGTTAATGCAAGATGTTTCTTTTGTAATGCCGTTTTTGGGGAAAAAGAAAAGACGCATAGCAATGGGTCTTTTGGGAACACTTTTCTCCCCAATAGATAGAGGTAAGAATATGGAGTGCCTGTAAGCGTAACGCAACCTGTTTTGTGTAACATTAGTTCATCACATCACGCAATACATTGTAGATGTTTTTTGGGTGGAACGTTTTTTGCTGCATGGTAAAAACGATTCGTAGAAACGGGGCATGCCCCCGTTTTCTACTGTTGCACGAAAATAAACAAAATCGTAACATCAATATTAAACACATGTCAGAATCATCTTCCTTTCATTATTATTGCACCAAAAGCGATGAATTTAAACACGAAATGCGGCACATCGAACAAAAAGCATTTCGGCTTTATCTTCTCCGTATCGTTACTTTTGTTGGATTTATTGCATTACTCATAACATTTGTACTGAGTGGCTACAACAGTCTTTGCTTAACGGGCAGTATTGCTCTGTTTCTGCTATTTATGAGTATTGTTCAGATGGATTTCAGGCTTAGCTGCAAGCGCAGGCTGGTTGCTGCAAAAATACAGATTGCCAACAATGAATTGAAGTATATAAACCACAAGTACGACGAGTTCGACGGCGGCAAACATTACTCGGCAATCAATCCGCACTTGGCTGGCGATTTCGACATTTTTGGAAACGGCTCGCTTTATCAGTACATCAACCGTTGTGTAACAGGTTTTGGCAGCAAACTTTTGGCTGAACGGCTGTCGCATCCCACAAAAGAAACAAATATAATCGTTGAAAGACAGAAAGCCATAGTCGAACTTGCCGAAAAACCAATCTTTATCACCGATTTTCGCGCAGCTGCACTTGCAGCCGACAGCGAACCCGACGACGTAGCTGGCTTTAACCGCTGGTTAAACGAGCCTTCAATAAACATTAAAACCCTTAGAGTGGTTAGTCTGATCTATCCCATATTGTTTTTTATTCAGATAATACTCGTCGCTTTATCGGTTTTGCCCGCCAGCACACTATGTATATCGTTTGCTTTCGCCTTTTATATTGTATTTCAATACAAAAAGCAGATTGACAAAGCGCATTGCGAGCTTGGCAAAAGTGGCGCGATGTTCCGAAAATACGCCGCCCTTATCCGAGTAATCGAAAAAGAAACATTTCGTTCTCCATTGCTTCAGAGTCTTTATGCCCGTTTGCAAAACGGAAACGAGAAAGCAAGTAGCGCCGTTGCATCGTTATACAAACTTGTTGACCGTTTCGATTTACGAAACAATATGATAATTGCCATTCTTTTCAATCTTGTGTTTCTGTTCGACCTGCACATCTATTACCAACTTTGCCGATGGCGTTTGAAACACAGAGATGTGGTAAGCGACTGGTTTAATGTTCTTGCCGAAATCGACGTAATAAACGGCTTTGCATGCTTCGCATTTAATTGCAGCAAAGAAACCGTTTATCCCCACATTTCCGATGATGAAATTGTTTTTGATGCCGACGAGCTTGGTCATCCGCTCATTCCGTCAGCCACACGTGTTGGCAACACCATCCGCTTTGGCGGAAAGCCTTCGGCAACAGTTATTACGGGCGCTAACATGGCTGGAAAAAGCACCTTTTTGCGCACAGTAGCAGTGAACCTGATACTTGCCATGAACGGTTCGCCGGTGTGCGCTCGCAAACTTGTGTTTAAGCCGTGTAGCATCATGTCGAGTATCAACATCAGGGATTCGCTCAAACAAAAAGCGTCTTATTTTTATGCCGAACTTGTACGCATCAAAGAAATTATAACACATGCCGAAGAACATCCCGATACGCTTGTTATTCTCGACGAAATACTGCGCGGCACCAACACAAAAGATAAACAAACAGGCTCCATTGGTTTGCTCGAAAAGTTGATTTCACTCAATGCCAATGTAATGATAGCCACACACGATTTGGCTATTGGCGAACTTGCCGTAAAATATCCCCACATTGTTGCCAACCACTGTTTTGAAGTTGAACTCGAAGACGACAGGCTTGTTTTCGATTACAAACTCAAATCAGGTGTCAGCAAAAAACTCAACGCTTCGTTTTTGATGAAAAGAATGGGAATTATTGAGTGAATTGAGAGTAGCGAATTTTGTCATGATGTTCTTCGCCCGAAAAAAACAGTAATCGCCATATTGCTTCCCGCAGGGATGTGCTCCGATGCGATGCTATACGAAGAAAATACAATTCTACAGATTACCTGCAACAGGCTTAACAATGTGTAATCATCAAAAAAATATTATTTACGACGCACTTATTAAAATTATTCTCCTATTTTTGCAGCCATGTATTTCAACAATAAAATAGTGTGGATAACAGGGGCGTCGTCGGGCATTGGCGAAGCGGTGGCGTTTGCTATGATTGCGCAGGGCGCTGAAATTATAGCATCGGCGCCGTTTGTCGAAGAGTTGGAAGCCAGTAAATTGAAGTCGCCCAATCCCGACAGGTATCATCTGTTTCCGCTCGACTTAAGCCGTCCCGATACCATTGCACCCGTTGCACAAAAAGTGATTGAGCAGTTCGGGCGCATTGATATTCTGCTGAACAATGCAGGTATCAGTCAGCGCTCACTTACGCTGGATACACCCATTGATAACGACCGTAAGGTGATGGAGATTGATTATTTTGGCGCTGTTATTCTTACCAAAGCCATTTTGCCGCAAATGCTGAAACAGGGCGGAGGACATCTGCTTTGCACAAGCAGCATGGCAGGTGTGTTCGGATTTCCGCTTCGCTCGGCTTATTCGGCAGCCAAACATGCTTTGCACGGTTTTTTTGAATCGGTGCGAACGGAATATTACAGCCAAAATATCAGTGTCAGCATTATCATCGGCGGACGTATTCAAACGCAGATTTCGCTAAACGCCATCACAAGCGACGGCTCTGCCTACGGACGCATGGACGCAGGTCAGCAAAACGGCATCACGCGCGAAAAAGCGGCAAGGCAAATACTGAAAGGTATTCGCCGACGCAAACTCGAAATATGGGTGGGAGGCTTTGAGTTGCTGATGATTGTATTTAAACGGTGGTTTCCGCGATTGAATTATTTGATTGCGCTAAAAATAAAGGCTACGTGAGGTATAATGATTAGGGGGGAGATTTCATTGCCGTTGGCTTTAGCCCAAATTTAACTGCCGATTCGCGTAATTAATGGTCAAAGATTATTTAAACAGATAAATATAACATGCAGGAAAAACTGATTAACGGTATTCAACAAATAGGCGTTGGTGTAGATGATGCCGAAAAAGCATTTGAGTGGTACGGAACACTTTTGGGCGCGGATATTTGTGTTTTCGACGACGCCAATATTGCCACTTATATGGCACCTTACATGGGCGGGCAACCACATAAAAAGAGAGCCATTTTTGCGTTGAATCTGCAAGGCGGAAGCGGCTTCGAACTTTGGCAGTATCTCGACCGTACTCCCGCGTTTCCACAGGAAGCACCTCGATTAGGCGACTACGGTATTTTTGCAGCCAAAACAAAATCGCGGAACATTGAGCAAAGTTTCAATCGGCTCAAGAGCAAAGATGTCCGCATTATCTCCGAAACTGTAACTGCACCCAACGGACAAAAACATTTTTACATACAAGACCCTTGGAACAATATTTTGCAAATACATGAATCGGACGACTGGTTTCAACGTGGCAAACTTGACGTGGGCGGTGTTTTCGGGTGCATTATTGGCGTATCGGATATTGATGCTTCGCAAAGGCTTTATTCCGACATTCTTGGATACAGCGAGGTTATTTACGATGAAACAGGTGTTTTCGACGATTTAAAACCTCTGCCCAACGGCAGCGGCAAGTTTCGCCGTGTTCTTTTAACCCACAAAAACAACCGTACAGGAGGATTCAGCCGTATGCTACGAAGCAGCTGTATTGAACTGATGCAGGCAGTTGACGGTTTTGCGCCTGTAAAAATGTTTGCCAACCGCTACTGGGGCGACATCGGGTTTATCCACCTCTGTTTCGACATTCATAACATGAAATATCTGGTGCAGGAGTGCGCCGATGCGGGATTTCCGTTCAGCGTAAAGAGTTCGGACGCTTTCGACATGGGTGATACCAACGGCGGATGGGGCTACCTCGAAGACCCCGACGGTACTTTAATTGAGTTTGTTGAAACGCACAAAGTTCCCCTGATTAAAAAGTTCAAGCTGGTTATTGACATGACGAAACGCGACCCGCGAAAACCTTTGCCAAACTGGCTGATTAAAGCGCTTTCGTTTAAACGGGTAAAATTCTAATCCATGTTACGCAAGTCATACATTTTAACCACGCCGTTAGGCGTTGCTAAAAAGCATGGTTTGTGTAACATCAGTTAAAAATTACGAGTAAATAATTGCAAGGTATGAATTACGAATTACGAGGAGTGATTTACGAAATGAGGTATGAGGCAATTATGCTTTTCTGCATTGTGTTTCTCTTCTCGTCGTGCAGCTATATCGCCGATATTGACCGCGAGGGCGAGACTATCTCAAAAGAAATAGCATGGAACGGCGCCAGCCGTATTGAGATACTTGCGCCTGTTCGTTTTATCCCCATCAACAGTGACGAATGTAAGATTCGCCTGACGGGAATGGATTTTATTGTTAATGATTACGAAATTACCGATGCAGGTGACACACTTATTATCAAGCACAAAAAATCGTTAAACATACAGGAGAATAAAATAGCCACGCTCGAAGTTTATGCAACCGATTTTAAAACTATCTTCATTAATTCGCCCTGCCAATTAGCAAGTTACGACACGCTTACATTCAACAGCCTTCAGATGATTGTAAACGGAAGTGGCGCATTAATGACCGGACACCTGCTGCTGAAAGGCAACGATTTCCGCTTTATGGCTTTTGGTGGTTCCAATCGATGCCGCCCCCGATTTTCGGGAACAGTAAACTCTGCCTACTTTCAACTGCAAGGCGGAAGCGACGCCGATGCATCCAGTCTGCTTACATCGATGGCTGTTGTGGAACAGCGTTCAAACGGTAACTGTTCGGTTTCGATATCCAATCATCTGAAAGCAACCATTTATTCAACAGGCAATATTTACTGTTGGGGAAAGCCCGAAACCGAGTTTGTCAGGGTCGAAAACAATCTGATGCAGGCAACAGGGGAGCTTGTTTATCGTTAGAAAACGGGTCAGAGTTTGTGATTTTAAGATTTATAAATCAACTTTAAATCTTAATTAATTTCTAAAAATTAACAACATAAATAATTTTCAATATTTGATTTGGTTTAAGATAGCCGGATAGTAATAGCCAAAATTTGGCAATGCGTTCTTTGATAGACGATAAATAACGATTATGTGTAATGCTTTTCCTGATATAC
>JAITVO010000080.1 GCA_031285765.1 Cytophagaceae bacterium
TGGAGCATCCAAAAGAAGACTGTACTGATATTGGATAATGCCAGTGTTCACAAGTCCCGAAGCATGATGGAAAGGATGCCTTTCTGGAACCAACGGGGATTGTTCATTACTTTCCTGCCTCCATACTCTCCACATTTGAATATTGCGGAAACCGTATCGAGGAAGCTCAAGAAGGAATGTATTGATCCGGAGGACTATATGGAAAAGGACAAACTCTTTTATACGGCTAACAGGTGGTTGGCAGCATTGGGAAAGCAGGTATGGATAAATTTTAGTCATTTTAATAAAAACTTATTTTGATGAGGTACTTATACTGCATAAATTTTAATTTACATGACAAATGTTATTTGGCGCAATAATTGTTATTTCGTAATTTTGCGCCGCATAAATTTTGTACAGAACAATTAGTATTATAATTAAGGACTATATTAAAACAATGATTATGAAAAAGTTATTTTTATTATTGGTTATTGCCGTAACAGGCATTACTTCAGCTGTAGCACAGTTACCGTCCGTATCGCTGAAAAACATTGAGGGAAAAACGATTGATACCTCAAAATTGAACAACAATGGCAAGCCATTTATCATCAGTTTTTTTGCACTCTGGTGCAAACCTTGTCTGCGCGAACTGGCTGCTATTCACGAAGTGTATCCCGACTGGCAGGACGAAACCGGCATGAAGCTCATCGCAGTTTCGGGCGATCAGGGGCAGGACAGCTACAAAGTGGCGCCTACTGTGAACGGAAATGGTTGGGAGTACGAAGTGCTGCTTGACCCGAACAACGAATTTAGGCAGGCAATGGGAGTGAGCATGATTCCTACCATTATGGTGGTTGACGGTAGTGGAAAAATCGTATCTACACGCACCGGCTATACCGATGGCTCCGAACAGCATCTGATTGAGGAAATCCGAAAATTAGTTTCTAAAAAATAATATTGAACACGGATAACACAGATTTTAATAGATTCTATGCAAATGCAACAGACTTTTTCGGAAAAATGCAACAACTATTGTGGTTAAAGCCATTCGGTGCACATAACTCTATTCGTCGGCTTCAGCCAACGGATAAAGGATGTAAAATAAATCGACTTTAACTAAAAACAACTTGGAAGACGACTATTACATTGCATTTTCCGCAAAAATCTAAAATTATAATCTGCGAAAATTCGCATTGTCCGCGCTCTAATTAACTCATGTTACGCAAAACAGCCTTGAAAAGGCTGAATCTTCATAACCGCACCGGCGAGCGGAGCGTTGCCTGTGTAAGCAGTTGGAGGAACTTATTTCTATGAACGTAAAAAAAGCAGTCAAAGCATTAGTGGTTTTCGCTTTATTTGTGGTGTTTGCATATTTAACAGGTTATGTTATTGGGCAAGGGATTGCCTATTTCAACTAATACTTCTATGCTGTTTCGCAACATAAGGAAATGACGCTAGTATCTTCCTGCCCGCAAGGGCAGAACAGATGTGAAGTATAAGTTCTGCCCTTACGGGTAGCTGTGTTGTTGTCTGTTTCCCGTAAGCTGCACTTCGCTTAAGGTTATGAAGATTTAGCCTTTTCAAGGTTATCAAAAGTAATGCTGCGTAACATGAGTAATTAAAAACGAATCAACCAAAACTCTGATATTTAGAAAAATTTTGAACAAATGAAAAAACTGTACTTTACATTAAGCATTGCCTGTATGGCAATTATGAACACTGTTGCCCAAATTGGAATTTATAAGGGAAACGTAATAGTAAAAGAGGAACAATGGATTAACCTCAACGATACAGTCGAAAATGTTTCCGTCGAATTGAAAGCAAGTGCTACTGACGATTATTACATTTTGGCAATGGGGAATTTAGACTTGGATATAGATATAGATTTCCCAGTCATTGAAAAGGACAGTATTGTTATTACTCCCGATGGCGACGGACTGAAATTATCGAAAGTAAAACCATTTGTATTTATTATTCCTGAACTCACCATTCCCGAAGATGCACCATTGGGAGGGGGAATGACATTCACAGATGTACCCCTTACAATTACACTTGAAAATGGTTCAATTGTTGACGATGTTTTAACGTGTGAAATAAAAGCCAATATTACTGTTATGGTGGTTATTATCCCTGTTTCTATTGACGTCCTTATCTCATTTGAGGGAGCTTTAGATATTCAGGACAATATTAATATGACCAAAACAGAAACGATGAACATTTACCCAACACTTGTTGAAGCAAAAATTAATGTGTCAAATGTTAATAATGCTAAATATGTTATTTTTGGCATAAACGGTATGGTAGCAAAACAGGGCGTTACAAGTGGATTGATTGATGTGGCTGATTTAAGTAAAGGCATTTATATTTTGTCGGTTAACGGAAAAACCGCTAAATTTGCCAAGAAATAATTGTGCAAAAAATATTAGAATGAAACATATCATCATATTAGTTTGTGTATTAACGCTGTTTTCGGTGCAGGCACAGGAAAAAAAGAGAGCCATATCGGTAAACGGAAACATTCAGTCCGACATCCTTTTTCCTGAAGAAGATACCGACATCGGCGCATCCTCTTACGAAGAAGCGGCACTCACGAATACCTATCTTGATTTGAATTTGATGAGTACTTACGTAAATGCTGGCGGACGATTTGAGTTTCTGAAATACCCGCTGCCCGGTTTCGAGCCTGATTTTGCAGGATGGGGCGTACCCTATTTTTATCTTACTGGAAATTATAAAAAAGTAAAACTGACTGTTGGCGATTTCTACGACCAGTTTGGAAGCGGCTTTATTTTCAGAAGTTATCAGGAAAGAAGTTTGGGGATTGACAATGCAATTCGCGGTGCACGGCTGTCAGTAGAGCCTTTTAAAGGCGTTAACCTGAAAGCGCTGGGCGGGCAGCAGCGGCGCTATTTCGACCACAACAGCGGTTACCTGGCAGGTGGCGATGTGGAACTGAACTTCGACCAATGGTTTTCGAAAATGCAGGAAAGCAATACCTTTTTTATGCTTGGCGGTTCGTTTATCACCAAAAATGAAAATACCGACGAACTGATCTTGACCGAAGATGGAGCCAGTCGGCTCAACCTTCCAGAAAACGTAGCCGCTTACGATATTCGCGCCCGTCTGCAAAAGGGAAATTACAGTTTTCTGCTCGAATACGCATCGAAAATCAACGACCCCTCGCGCGACAACTATTACATCTATAAAAACGGAACAGCGTGGCTCTTTTCGTCTTCCTATGCAAAACGGGGAATGAGTATTCTCTTACAGGCAAAGCGAAGCGACAACATGAGTTTCCGTAGCCGCCGCTCGGAGTTGGCACCAACCGCCTCGTTTATTAACCATTTACCCCCTTTCTCAATGCAGCAAACTTACGCTTTGGCTGCGCTTTATCCGTATGCCACCCAGCCGCTGGGCGAATGGGCTTTTCAGGGTACGTTTGCCTACGGTTTCAGACGCAACACCCTTTTGGGCGGAAAATACGGCACCAACATTAAAGTAAACGCATCGCACATTCGCTCTATTGATAAACAGTATGTTGACCAGTACGTTGCAGGCAATTACAACTCGTTGCGGGGAAGTGACGGCTACGCTTCGTCTTTCTTTAAAATGGGCAACGAAACCTATTATCAGGATATTAACATCGCTATCGACAAGAAATTTACACAGGATTTTAAGTTAAACCTGATGTATATTAATCTGCTGTCGAACGAATGGATTATCCGCCAGCATGGAACCGACGACGACAGGATGTTGCAAGCCAATATTTTTATCGGCGAAGGCAAATATCAAATCAGCCCTAAAGTTACTGTGCGCTCGGAACTGCAATACTTAGCTACACAGGAAGACGAAGGCGACTGGGTGTCGGCACTGATTGAAGTTTCACTGCTGCCATCGTTTATGTTTACAGTTTCGGACATGTACAATGCCGGCGAAACCAAACTGCACTATTACAAGGCGCTGGTTACCTATACCCTCAAATCGCATCTGTTTCAGTTGGGATATGGACGCTCAAGAGCGGGCTACGACTGTTCGGGAGGAATTTGTCGCGTAGTGCCGGCCAGCAGGGGTTTTCAGTTTGCCTATAACTATAATTTTTAATTGCCATGAAAAAGTTACTTTATACTCTCGGAATAGCCATAATCGTTTTAAGTACGGCTGGTTGCGATGTAATCGACACTCCGGACAGACTGAAGGATGTAGAAAAAGTTCCTGCCAATAAAAACATTCTTCTTTTCGATTTTACCGACCAAACGTGTGTTAACTGTCCTGATGCGGCAGCAAAAATAGAAGAATTAAAAGCCGTGTATGGCGACACACTAATTGCTGTAAGTATTCATGCTTACGCTTTTCAGTTGCCAATACATACATTGCTTACCGACAAAGGCAGCGAATACGAGTTGAAATTCAATAAGCAGAGAGCACATCCGATGGGGTCGATTGATGGAAAAGCATCAATGCAGTTTTCGGATTGGAAGACAGGCATCAGGCCGCGGTTAGCAGTTAAATCGCCTGTAGGAGTTGAGTTGAGTTGCGATTATAATTCCGCAACAGGAGAAGTTGCTGTTACATCGGTAGTTACAGGTTACGAAAACACATCGGATTTAAAGTTTCTGCTATGGATAGTTGAAAGTGACATTGTAGCCAAGCAGATCACAAAACAGGGAGTTGATGAGAATTATGTTCATAATCATGTGTTCCGCGATGCCATCAATGATACATGGGGTGAGGATTTTGCCGTTGAAAAAAACAAGACTTGGGAAAAAGAATACCGTTATTCATTAAATAAAGAGTGGAAACCTGAAAACATTTCCATCATCGGATTTGTTTACAGTAATTCGATGATGAACAATGTGGAAAACGAAAGTCCGGTTTATCAAACTGCCGAAGTACATTTGATTGGTAACGAAACAGAAATTAATTAATAACCATAAAAATAAAACAGTATGAAAAAAACAGTTACTTTATTTGCAGCGATAGCCTTATGTACAGGTTCGCTTTTTGCACAGTCCGTTGTATTTCTCCAAAACGGAGAACAGTTGGCAAATAATGCAGAGATAACAGTTACGGAAGCAGCTAACGACCCTATATGGGGATTAAGCATTGAGTCAGGACTCAGACTCAACAACACAACTTCGAGTCAATTGCCTGTAACCATTACTCAAACAGTTATTGAACCACCAACCAGTGGATCGTTGAGTGTTTGTTGCAGCGGAAATTGCTATGCACCTTCTGTTGAAAATTGGACAAATCAAGGAACTGCGCCAGCTGGGCTGGATAACGGTTCCCATTTTATGTTTATTTTTCTCGAAGAAGGCACTTATACTTCTTGTAAGGTAAAATACGAAGTATATAGCAGTTCGAGCGATAAAAGTACCGTTACAGTTAATTATCAGTATGGAGGAGCGGGTATCGGCAATGTAAATAACAGCGGCGTATCGGTTTACAATCTGAACGGACAAACCTGTTTTAAATTAAATCGTCTGTCGGCTAACACGCAGTTGGTTGTTTACAACATTACGGGGCAAGTGGTTGGGCAATACACACCGAATGCCGAAACATTTGTTTTGCCGGTAACTTTAACCAATGGCATTTACATTTATGCCCTGAAAGAAAACGGAAAAATTATTTCTTCGGGGAAATATGTTAAGCATTAAGCGTTAGAGTTTAACGTATAGTCTTACAAATGTAGCATTGCCTGCATTTAAAAATAGAAAACGGGGCATTGCCCCGTTTTTTTATAATGTTAAAGGAACCAACAAACATCACCGAGTTTGTTATCAAACTTTGTATCTTTGCAAACATATTGTAGCTATTCTACTTATTGTGTACTATACTTATACTAAACCGCTATCAAAAAAATTAAAATATTTGCGGGACTTTACCTGTTTTGCACACCATGAGTTATTAATTCAAACTGGTTCTAAATTTTGAACTTTATTCAGCTTTTCAATCATTCAATTCGCTGTTCATAATGATATTTTGGCGGTTGATTGACTCCTCGTGAATTGATTCAAATATTCCAGTCGTAAAATCGGGATTCAACCCTTTGGCTGTAGCCTGACAGATGCGGTTGTTCATTATTTCGTTGTACCGGCGCGATTGCAGAATGGTGATATTATTCCTTTGTTTATAGCGTCCGATGGCATCCGAAATTTTCATACGCTCGCTCAGTATGTCGAGCAACTGATTGTCGATAATGTCAATTTGCCTGCGAAGCTCGTCCAGTTCGTTGCCCAATATATTTTTGATTTCAGGATTTCGGAGAATAAGCCGGTTGAGCAATGCTGCCACTTCTACGGGGGTAACCTGCTGTCCTGCATCGCTCCATGCCTCTTCGGGATTGATGTGTACCTCAATTATAAGTCCATCGAAATTCAAATCCATCGCTTCCTGACATATTGCAGGCAATAGTTTACGCTTTCCGCCGATATGACTTGGGTCGATAATAATTGGCAGTGCGGGTATGCGACGATGCAATTCAATTGGAATTTGCCATTGCGGATGATTGCGATATTCCGAAATGCCGTAAGTGCTAAATCCTCTGTGAATGGCGCCAAGTTGAGTGATTCCCGCTCCGTTGATGCGTTCCAGCGCACCAATCCACAGTTCGAGGTCGGGATTTACCGGATTTTTCACAAATACCGGAATATCAGCGCCACGTAACGCATCGGCTATCTCCTGAACGGCAAACGGATTTGCCGAAGTTCGGGCGCCAATCCATACAAAATCAATTTCGTGTTGTAACGCCTCGTGAACATGAAGTGCATTGGCAACTTCAACGCCTGTGCGCATTCCGGTTTCGTTCCGTACTTTCTTGAGCCACATTAATCCTTTAACGCCTACACCCTCGAATGTTCCGGGGCGTGTTCGGGGTTTCCATATTCCTGCGCGGAAAAGTCGAATACCCATCATTGCCAGAAGGCGGGCTGTTTCGAGCGTTTGGATTTCAGTTTCGGCGCTACACGGTCCAGCCATGATGATTGGACGTTTTAATTCCAAATCGGTGAAAAGTGGTGCGATATTCAGGTTTGACATATTATTTATGTTTGATACTTGTTTAGTAAGTGAGCAAAATTAATTCATGTTGTTTTTTGATTGGTTAAACTCCGTTAGTGATTACTGCTTGGTAAAAAATGCAATGTGCGAAAATCGTGCGTCCTGTTAGAGTTGCATCCTTAACAGGATGCAGTGCTTTGTGGTACGATTGTTTTCTGCCAAGCAATACATTGGCTAATGCCGAACTCCGTTTCCAATTGGAAGCGTAACATCAGTAAATAATATAAATTAATTATGATTACCTGTTTAGTTGCTTTAAAACCCTAAAAAACACCTTATGGCATTGCAAAAAACATTAATTGCGAAACGTGAATACAAATTACGAATTACGAGAAAAGAGCAGAAATTGTCCTTTCTTCGTAATTCGTAATTGACAATTCGTAATTGTTTTTACTTCTC
>JAITVO010000082.1 GCA_031285765.1 Cytophagaceae bacterium
ACCTCTAAAAACTCAAAGTTTGAGGCTTGCGAGGCGATAAAAGCGCAGTTTACATGAACGTAAATGAGCATTTTATCGTCCGAAGCATAACGAAGAAATTGGAGTTTTTAGAGGTTCCCTTAAGGAAGTTATTCCGTCATAAATTACACAAAATATCGTAGCTTTGTGCACGTCTAATCCTGATGTTTTTCATATTCTGTTTATTACAAAGATGCGAAAAATAAGGTTTGGACAGGATGAGGAATCTGAAGACTCCCATCATTTTTATGCGTTTGTGTGAAATTGAATATTTTATGGCTATCTTTGTATTTTTATTTTATGAGCGAAACCTGCAAACAGCGTATTCTAAATTCAGTAAGAGTTGTAATGCCTTCGGCGTTGCGAACAGCGTGGTGGATGATTCGAATTACGGTGATTATTTCGTTTGGTGTAGAAGTATTGCGTTATTTTGGAATCATAAATTTTATTTCTCAAGTTTTAAGTCCTGTTTTTAAACTGGTAGGATTGCCCGGCGAGGCTGCATTGGCATGGATTACCGGATATTTTGTAAATGTATATTCAGCTGTGGCGGTAATGACGTCATTGCATTTAGATGTGCGCAGCGCTACAATTTTAGCTGTAATGGTACTTTGTGCGCACAACATGATTGTAGAAACGGCTGTGCAAAAAAAGACAGGTACTTCGTTTTGGCGCATAACAGCGGTGCGCACTTTGAGCGCTGCCATTCTTGGTTTTACACTCAACCTGATTATGCCGGAATCAACAGAAAATGTTATGCCGGCTGTAGCAGACACTGCTTTCGGTTTGCCAGTACTCGAATTATTACACGAATGGTTTTTGCGTACAGGGAAACTGATTTTGCAAATGACTGCAATTATCATTGTCCTTTCTATTGTTCAGCGCCTGCTGGCAGAATTTGGCGTCATTCGGTTTATTTCAAAATTATTAAAACCTTTGCTTTATATTTTAGGATTGCCGGGCAAAACTTCTTTTTTGTGGATTGTTGCCAATTTTCTCGGTTTAGCCTACGGCGCTGCAATTATGATTGAAGAAGCCGAAAGAGGGAAAATTTCGAAACATGATGCAGATTTACTCAATCACCATATAGGCATTTCGCACAGCAATGTAGAAGACTTACTTTTGCTATATGCTTCTGGAGGCTTGTTCTGGTGGATGCTGTTGCCGCGTATCGGCTGGGCTGTAATACTGGTATGGGAGCGGCGACTGGAATGGTGGATAAAACAAAAATACCGTTATGTACATTAAGATATACTTTACCCTGCTGTTACTGGACACACTGGCAGGATGGAACTGTTCCGGAGTTACCTTATCACTCGCGGCAACCAAATGAATTTTGGTATTTCGTACTTCGCGCGATAAGCCGATGGACTGATGTTCGTTTTTTTGTGCGCCCTGCTACATAGGGATGGATTTTTGTGCTCATACTGCCCATCGAAAACACGTCTATATTAATTCTGATAATCTGTTTTTCTTGTAATTTAGCAAAGGTTTTGTCTATTACCCGCTGTTTGCCCAGCGACTCAATACGGTAGAAAATGGTATGCCAATTACCAAATTTCCCTAGTAACGCCCTCCATTTGCAACTGTTATCGCAAATATAAAAAAAGGCATTGATAACATGTAGATTAGAGTATTTGAGACTACTCAGATAACAAACGTATCGAAACGGTCGTGGTCGAAAATTCTTTTACTGAGGAATAACTTTTTCCGTCATGAATTGCACAAAATACCGTAGCTCTGTGCACGTCTAATCCTGATGTTTTTCATATTCTGAAATCTTATTTGTTTATTACAAAGATACGAAAAATAAGGTTTGGATAGGGTAAAAATCTCAAAGTTCTCACCATTTTTACAGGGCAACCGCATGCCAAAATTATACAGGCTCTATGTTCAACATATCTCTAAGACATTTGTTCGACCATCCGCCCATTTTCCTTTTGGTTTTGATAGATGGCTGCTTCTTTTTACCCGGTTTTGGCGTGTATTGTTAAGCATCGACAATGCAGTTTTAAATACCACAGAGAAGTTCTGCGGGGAGTTTTTGACCCCTCTTTCGAGAGGCATCCTCTCCCATTTTCACATCCAAATGTCAGTGCAATTTGTTTTCTATGCCCCAAATGCTGCCTGATGAATGAGTTGAACTGTTTGCCATCCGCTTCCAAACTTGAGATGCAGTAACGTATCAAAGTTTCTTCCTCTATCTGTCCGGTTTTATTATAACGTTGGGAAACAATCCTAATCAGGGTTTTTGACATCCTTCCACTTCAAAGTATCCACATATTGTAAATCCGATGAGATAAAACAGGTTCTGTTTTCTATTCTTCCATGTCCAAAATCCAACTCTTCACTCGAAGAAACATCTTTGCTCTGCTGTAGTTTAAATGTATCTTCAACTGCTTCAAAAAGCGCATGTTGACTGTTTTTCACAGCTAAAAGGCAATCGCCTTTCTGTTCCCTTATTTGATTGGATATATCCTCCTGACAGCCCATTGCATCAATACTAACAATACATCCTTCCAAATCCCAAACCTTTAATAATTCAGGGATGGCTGTTATTTCATTCTACTTTTCATCTGTTCTGACCCGGGCTAAACTCACCCCATTAGATGACAAAAAGCGCTGACTATATGAAAAACACTTCCGGAACCGGCTTTTGCTCCACGTATTGTTTTTTCGTCAATAGATACAGGCATCGAGGATTCGTTGCAAATAGCTTTGACCCATGAACGAAATTCATGCTCCAATACCTTCGATTAAGGCTGGCAAAGAAACGATTGAACGTATCATGGGAAAGAATTCCATGAGGAAGAAGATTGTATTGTCGAAAAAAATCCTCCCTGCAATGTCCGAAATACTCTTATACCTTCCCAATCCTGTGCTCCGCAGATGACGGAAGCTACCGAGAGAAATACAATATCACGGGCTTGATGTTGTACTTTGCAATCCTGACGGGAATCAGGGATACTATTTGCAAAATCTAATATATTCATACAGAATTAATTTGTTGATTATTGCACAATACACAAAACAATACGCAACAAAACAAACTTTGATGGATTTAGATGTTGATGACCAGTTTGAGATTTCTGCTTAGATATATTTTTCATGCGTTTGCCCTCACCATTTTCATGCGTTTGTGTGGAATTGAAGATTTTATGCTACCTTTGCAGGCTGTAATTTAAATTTTAATTATTCGATGAATTTTGTAGAAGAACTGAAATGGCGCGGGATGATACACGATGCAATGCCCGGAGCCGACGAACAGCTCCAAAAAGAAATGACTACGGCTTATGTGGGTATTGACCCTACTGCCGATTCGTTGCACATAGGGCATCTGGTGGGCGTAATGATGTTGAAACATTTGCAGGCGGCGGGACACAAGCCTCTTGTGCTGGTGGGCGGTGCTACGGGTATGATTGGCGACCCTTCGATGAAGTCTGCAGAGCGGAACCTGCTCAACGAAACTACGCTTCGCCATAACCAGAGCTGCCTGAAAATACAGCTGGCGCGTTTCCTCGATTTCGATAGCGACATTCCCAATAAAGCCGAAATGGTGAATAACTACGACTGGATGAAAGATTTTACATTTCTCGACTTCATCCGCGACATCGGCAAACACATCACCGTAAATTACATGATGTCGAAGGATTCGGTAAAGAAACGCCTCAGTTCCGAATCGCGCGACGGGCTTTCGTTTACCGAATTTACCTATCAGCTGGTGCAGGGCTATGATTTTATGCACCTTTACAACGCCAAAGGCTGCAAACTGCAAATGGGTGGAAGCGACCAGTGGGGAAACATCACAACTGGAACCGAATTAATACGCCGTGTGTATGGTGGCGAAGCATTTGGCATCACCTGTCCGCTTATTACCAAAGCCGACGGTGGTAAATTCGGCAAAACCGAATCGGGCAACGTGTGGTTAGACGCCGAGCGCACAAGTCCGTATCAGTTTTACCAGTTCTGGCTCAACACGTCCGACGGTGATGCCGAACGTTACATCAAAATATTCACCCTTATTCCGCACAGCGAACTGACGGCGCTTATCGAAAAGCACCGTGAAACTCCCCACGAGCGAATACTTCAAAAAAGGCTTGCCGAATATGTTACCGTGATGGTGCACGGACGTGAGGCATACGATTTTGCCGTCGAAGCATCGCAAATTCTTTTTGGCAAAGGTGTAACCGCCACGTTGAGGAAAATGAACGAAAAGACGCTGTTGTCGGTTTTCGAGGGAGTATCAACGTTCGACATTCCTTTGGATGCGCTCAAAAACGGCGTTAATGTAATCGACCTTTTGTCGGATGTTTCGGGCGTATTTCCCTCGAAAGGAGAAGCGCGACGTACCATTGCTGGCGGCGGCGTAAGCATCAACAAAGAAAAAGTTGAAAGTGCCGACGAGGTGGTTACTGATGCAGCTCTGCTCAACGGCAAATATATCCTTGTACAGAAAGGTAAAAAAAACTACTCGCTGCTGAAAGTTGAAAATTGAGATAATTACTCATATTACGCAATAATCTTTTAGTAGCCTTGAATAGGCTTAATTTTCGTAACCACAGGCGAACGAAGCGTTGTCTGCGGCAATGTAGAAACAGATAATTATCCGTATCTACGGACGGAACGCTTGCCGTAAGGGTAATGAATCAAAACTACGGTTATGAAAATATTGCTTGAAAAGCCATTGTGTAACATAAAGGTAATTAAATTAACCAGGCTGTATTTCTCCTCTCTTGTGGAGAGAGGGGAAAGGCTTCTCCGATTGTGATAATATATGACCACCGTTTTGCACGAAAAATACATGCACCGATGCCTCGAACTCGCCCGAATGGCAGAGGGGATGACTTATCCTAATCCAATGGTGGGAGCGGTTATTGTGCATCGCAATAAAATTATTGGCGAAGGCTATCATCGCAAGGCGGGTGAAGCTCATGCCGAAGTAATTGCTGTTGAATCGGTAGCAAAACGAGATGTGCCCAAATTAAAAGATTCGGTGATATACGTCAGTCTGGAACCGTGCGCACATTATGGCAAAACACCGCCCTGTGCAGTGCGCATTATTAATGAAAAGATACCGAAAGTGGTTGTTGGTTGTACCGATACGTTTTCCGAAGTTTCGGGTAAAGGTATTGAGATGCTTCGTGCGGCAGGTGTTGATGTTACGGTGGGTGTGCTCGAACGCGAGTGCCGCGAACTGAACAGTCGTTTTTTTACTTATCACGAAAAGCATCGTCCGTATATTATTCTGAAATGGGCTGAAACCGCTGACGGTTTTATTGATATTGAACGTGCACTTGACGCTGAACGCCATCCCACATGGATTACAGATGACGAAGCCCGCCGATTGGTGCATCAATGGAGGAGCCACGAACAGGCAATTTTGGCAGGCTCCGAAACTGTGAGGATGGACAATCCCTCGCTCACAGTCCGCAGCTGGAGTGGTGCTCATCCATTGCGACTGACGATAGACCGCGAAGGAATGTTGCCTGCCAATCTGTCGCTCTTCGACGGCGAAGCGCCAACCCTTGTTTTTACGCATAAACCTGCGAGCACTCGCAAAAACGTTGAATACATTCTTTTGCAAAAAGAGCAGCATCCATTCAACAATATTCTCGAAACATTGTTTCATAGAAAAGTACAGTCGTTAATTGTTGAAGGAGGCGCAAAACTGCTTTCGCTTTTTATTGAAATGAATTTGTGGGACGAAGCGCGTGTTTTCGTCGGCGAAAGCCGCTTTGTAAATGGGGTGAAAGCACCTGCATTATCACAACAACCGATTGCTGTTGAACGAATAGGAAACAGTCGTTTGTATGTTTATAAGCCTCCTCCTGACTTTCCCTCAAAGGGGAAGAAACAGGAAAGTGGTTCTAAAAATAATGCAAATCAGCAGTAAAAAATTGTTTGCGAACCTTGGGCTAAAGCCCCATAAATAACGAACTCCCTCCCGCCCGTTGGCTAAAGCCAACGGGCGGGAAGATGAAAAACACAGGCTTTAGCCCAAAAGCAACTGCTTATTAGCATAAATAAACATAAATACTTCCTTAACCTTGCCACCTACTCCCTATGGGGGATGTGGAGTAGGTGGGGATTTCTGGAGGTTTTTCGGATGCTTATTTCGTCAATTTATGGATTTCTGGAACATCATTAAACAGATAATTATTATTATCTATTTCGTCAGTATTATTTATGTGGCGGTAAGTACCGTTATGGAAAACCGCAATCCTGTGAAAACCATTTCGTGGGTGCTGGTGCTCGTGCTGTTGCCCATTGTGGGATTTATCTGTTACATGTTTTTTGGGCAAAACCTGCGGAAAGAGAAAATCATTGCCCGCAAAGGGTTAAAGAATCACGATCTTTTTTACAGCATTGCCCACGAACAGGTTTCGCACCTTTCGGAAACCGACATGTTGCTCAATTCAAAGTTTGAAGAGAAGCGACGGCTTGTTACCTTGCTCCTCAACAACAGCAATGCTGTTGTTTCGGCAAACAACAGCGTGGATGTGCTTCAAAACGGACGCTGCACTTTCGATGCAATTATCGCGGCTATTGAAGTCGCTAAGGTTTATATCCATCTTCAATACTATATTTTTGCCGACGACGCAACGGGGCGTTCCATCCTCAATATTTTGAAACGAAAAGCAACGGAAGGCGTCGAAGTACGCATGATTGTTGACGACGTAGGCAGCTGGGAACTGAAACGACCGTTTTTCAGAGAGATGTGGAACGCAGGGATACAGATATATTCGTTTCTGCCTGTTCATTTCCCCAAGCTCACCAGCAAAATCAATTATCGTAACCATCGTAAAATAGTTGTTGTGGACGGAATCACAGGCTTTCTTGGCGGATTAAACATTGCCGACCGTTACGCCAGAGGCACAAAACAGTTCAGTACGTGGCGCGATACGCATCTTCGCGTCAAAGGCGATGCGGTAAATTCGCTGCAAACCATTTTTTCAATCGACTGGTATTTTGTGAGTCGCGAAGAGCTGAACGATAAAAAATATTTTCCGCACAAAAAGGCGTCGGGCAGCAGGGTAATGCAGATAGTTCCCAGCGGTCCCGACTCCGACTGGGCTGCCATTATGATGGGAATTTTTCATGCCATAAGTTGCGCCAAACGTTCTGTGCTGATTGCGTCGCCTTATTTTATGCCCACCGAAGCCGTTTTGCTTGCCATTAAAACGGCGGCGCTAAGTGGCATCGACGTCAAGACAATATTGCCGCAACGCAGCGATTCGTCGCTCACGCTTCTATCGTCGCGCTCCTATCTTCGCGAGTTGATGGAAGCAGGTGTTCAATTCTATTTTTATCAAAAAGGTTTCATACATTGCAAAACTTTGGTTATCGACGATTTTGTATCCATTGTAGGCTCAGCCAATATGGACTTCCGAAGTTTTGAACAGAACTACGAAATCACCGCTTTTATTTATGACGAAAAAATTGCCGCCGAACTGACTGCTACTTTTTATGATGACTTGTCGCATTGCGCCCCCGTTTTGTTAGACGACTGGAACAACCGTCCACTAAAAGAAAAAGCAAAAGAGTCGTTTGCACGGGTAGTGAGTCCACTGATGTAAGGGGTACGTATTAGGGAAAGTAGCGTTTCATTTCACAATGGCTTGAATTGAAAAAAGTCAAATCTTCATAACTGCACCTCATATTTGCATTGCAAAAAACATTAATTGCGAAACGTGAATACAAATTACGAATTACGAGAAAAGAGCAGAAATTGTCCTTTCTTCGTAATTCGTAATTGACAATTCGTAATTGTTTTTACTTCTC
>JAITVO010000083.1 GCA_031285765.1 Cytophagaceae bacterium
CGCATGGCCTCGATGCGCTCGGCGTTAGTGCTCGCATTTGGCTCTAATTCGTTGTGTCCGGTAAGAGTAAAGCCGAAGGCAATTATACCTTTCTCTCTTTCTGAAAAAGGCTGTCTCATTACATAGTCTACCCAATCCGCACACTTTGTTAGCATTTGTACGGGAATATCATTTCTCAAATATTTCCCTGCTGATTTCCCGAATAATCTCATTGTTTCGGGCAAAAATGGATCGGTCGTAAAGCTGAAAAACAGCCCATGCTTTTGCAGTTCCGGCAAATTGGCTTTCAATTCCTTTTCAAAAACTTCAAGCGCGTGCGCTTCGTCTTTGAAGCATTTTTTTAATTGTGGCTTGTCTTGCCCCATTGCGCCTGCCAAAATGCCATTTTTGCAATAGCAATAAGCACAGCCATTGGAGCAGCCAACGTAGAAGTTGCAGGCGTATTTTGAGTACTCGCCCGCTTTGCCTGAAGGCTGGTAAATTGCTTTTCCTTTATATGTTTTCATTTCAATAATTTAAAAGGGCAAATCATTAAAATTCTGCGCTTCCGGCATCGCGTCCACGCTCTCCGTTGTGGCTGCAACCGGTGTAAAATCCACAACCTTTCCCTGACCAACGTAAGTCTTGTTGGCCTTCGCCTCGCGTTCTTCCTTCGTCTGCGACACATACAACGTATGCGTATTGCCGTAGTTGTCAGCTTCCCGACGGTCGGCGACCACAAGGTTGATGTAAATCTTCCCGTTCTTTTCGGCGGCCTTCATTTTGTCTTTCGGCAGGTCGCTCAAACATAATGATACATTGATAATTGACATGATATTTATTTGTTAATGGTGATTACTGCTTTGGTGGTACTCGTGCGGCATACGGGGCTTACTTCGGCTATCTCGCCCGTGTCCGGGTCGGTATATATCCATACGCCATTTTGTGCCTTCATCACTTGTTCCAATTCCTTTTTCTTTTCCGCAAGCCGGTCTATTTCGGCACATACGGAATCATACAGCGGATGTCCCACTTCATCATAATTGTATTTCACGCCCACCTCTTTGACTTCAATCTTTGCATTGAATACATTGAACGACTTTTGTCCGTACTTCGCAGCCTCATTCAACACGCACTCATTGATACGCGCGTCCGACCGATACTTTTTCACTACCTGCTCAATGTTTGCCATCTGAATTTCCACCTTCAGCGGATCGGTGTATCCGCTCGTTACGTGGTCAATAAGACGCTCCACAAAAACATCCCGCTCCGCCTTTGTCGATGGGAAAAGCGATATAACGCCTGATACGGTCATTTCTTCCATGATGATTATTTTTTACTGTTCATTGATAACTGCCCTTTCCTGTTTGTACACTTTAGTATGAACGGATCGCATTCATGCAGGTCGGGATATTTATTCCATACGGCTAAAACATCATTGATCGTTTTAGCATCCTCAACCTCTTTATATGATTGCTCCAAACGATCAATGTTTGTTGCCGTCTGAGTGGGTGCGGACTGTGCGGGTTTATTTTCCTGCTTTTTGGCTTCCGTTTTTCCGTTACCGTTGGCCGCGTTTCCGTCGTCGTCATCGTCGATATTCAATCCCAGAATGGCTCCCAGCGCATATCTTCTCTGATAGGTAATAGCGCTACCCAAATCCTGCGGTTTGGCCGACACGGGTATCATTTTGTATGTACCCTGAATAAACTCCCCCGATGTGTGCATCAACACCGTTGTCAGTTCATTTTCACCGTGCGGGAACTGCGTAAACGAAAGTCCGTTCTTAGCCAGCGGCCCGCGTATCACATCCAAAATATTGGCCAGTGAAGCGTATTTGCTTTTGAAAAACGGGTTCGTCGAATCCTTTTTGACTTTGCCAACCTCGCCCTGAAAAGCAGCAAGCGATGTGGCTATTTCCTTAATACTCGTTGACATTGTACACATGATATTTTATTTTTTATTGGTTATTTTCTTCAATCATCTTCAATAATTCGTCCAGTAACGCGCTCTCGGCGGCTTCGTGGGTTGGAAACGTTTTATCATTCATATATGGTTCTTCACCAAGTTGAGCAATATAAACAGCTTCGTTTTTTTTTGATGCAATTAGAATTTCGCAATTTTTCACATCCCTGAACCATTTCAGCGCAAGGGCAACGGAAGGGGCGGAACATTCTGTTTTTTTGCCCCGGTTAAAATCACGATGTACACCACAGTAATTGTGATTTAATTGCGGCTCAAATGTTTTAGTATTTTCCGAAAAGAAATACTCACATTCCCAGTCAAACCCCGCCACCTTCAGTCGTTTCGCCTGCTCAAAATTCACTAACTGTAATTGATTTGTTTTCATCTTTATTCTGTTTTTGAAAGTTCTTCCAAAAGAGCGTCGGCATATCTTGCACAATCACAGGCTATATCACTGATGGTAACAACCTCCCTTTCCGGGTCTGATAACATCCCCTGCATCGCCATTGCTGCAAAGTATTC
This sequence comes from Cytophagaceae bacterium, assembly GCA_031285765.1. Classification (GTDB taxonomy): domain Bacteria; phylum Bacteroidota; class Bacteroidia; order Bacteroidales; family Marinilabiliaceae; genus WRMI01. The sequence goes on from JAITVO010000083.1 coordinate 2,467, forward strand.
GCGCTTGGTTAAGCCATTGTTTTCGATCTCCGTTAGGGACGTCAATCCTGCTAAGTCAGTGAATCTTACATTGGATACTTTCCCATTGCCTAACTGTTTTACTTTTTCTGTCATGATTTCGATTTTTTAATTAATCTGTTAAACAATTTAAACAATTCTTCCAATATGATATAAGGTATTACAAGCATCGATACGGCTACCTCAAACACCAGCATGGCGGCGTATTTAATCCTTTCACGTGTTCGCATCGCCATCAACCGTTAAATTCTACAATACCGTCATCATCATCCCGCGTTCCCCACGCAAACATCGCGGCTATGGCGCATATCCCCAGCGTAAACACATGGTGCGTTGCTCCCATTGCGATACATGCAATACTCATGGCCGTCATGGCCGCTATTACTATGTACGATGCCTTTCTCATATCGCCCTCCGTAATATATCGTATGTGAACTCCGATTCAAATTCCGATTCTTCCTCGCGCCGGCGAAACTCATCTACGGCGGCGCTCATCATGCCGCTGTCGAAATCCGTAACGCAGTCGTTGCCGTCCGCATCGGTAACCATGTCGAAATAATCGTCCCGCGCATCCTGTTCCACCTCTATCGTAAGCCCGTTTTCGTGGCACACGGCATAACCGCCGAAAGCCGATTCGGAAAGCGCACGGGCCATATACATGTACATCGCCCTGTCGAAAATCTTTAATACTTTGTTTTCCATGATTGTTAGCTGTTAATAATGAATTTCAGTAACATTTCGTTGCGCTCCATCGTTCGGTTGCGCCAGTCATCGCGGTCGTTCACGTAGTAATCGCGCTGCTTCTGCAACATTTCCCGGAGCCGTTTCTCTATGCCGTACATCATTTCAAGATGCCGGTATTCCTGTTCCGTTACATACCCGCCGGGCTGTAGTTCGTAGTATCCGGTCTTGCGGATCGAAGGCAATACCTCCGATGTTACCCACTTGCGGAATGTTTTCGCAACCGGTTTGCGGCTTTGGAAGATAAGAGCGTACAGGCCACTCTCATTTACCACGTTTACGGTGCGGCTCTGACCTGCCCTAACCAATGGTAAGGTCAGGTGTTCGTCGTCTTCCAATCCGTAAAGCGATTTTGTAGGATTGGACAAACACAATACATTACAAATGTCAACGGCGATAAAATGCGGCTCGCCATTGTGCATGATAACTTGCACTTCGTGAGTGCCTTCAAAAGAAAAGGATTGCAGGCCGTGTTCGTTAGCCTTAGATGTGGGTACGGATTTCGCTCCGCTGGGCGTGCTCGTAACGTGAGCTACACGTGAAGTGCTACTATGATTCGCACCTTCATTCTTAATCGGACGTTCCATTTTCGGATTAAAAATTAAGTTATACAATAAAAAAAGACTGTTGAACCCTTGTTTTGGAACGTCCGATAACGCTTGGGAGCGGTTACCCGATGGGTTACAACAGCCTATGCTGTCTATGTTACAAGCGGATACAAAAAATGCCGCTGCGATTAACACCTGAATTGACGGTCTCAATGACAATTCGAGGGCAAATATAGGTGATATTTTCGAGAATGCAAACATTTTAACAAAAATTAAGAGATTATTTTAAGCTCTTTTGACTTGCTACCCATGTATGGAAGTCCGAGGTTCATTTTATTCTTATAAAAACAGGGGCTGATCTTCTACCTTTGGGAACACCGTCCATGAATAGCAATTTTCAACCCCCTGTTACTTTTTACTGTTCGATAACCACGATCTCCGGCGCAATTTTCCTGATCGCCATCACCACCCGGTCGATTGCATCGCAATTGTCTTCCAAAAGATGTTTTTCTATAAACTTTTCCATTTTATGATATATTAATTGGTTATCCTGTTATTTACACTTCCACGATTTCAAACTTCGACTTCTTGACAAGCAGTTTCCGGTTATTCAAGTCTTTTATAGTAGAGTAATCGCCTTTTAACTCGTAAGCAGCCGTGGAACTGCCCAATAACACGACACTCCTGTTTTCAATCTCATGATGCCCGGTTGCATAAATTCCAAACTGCTCAAACAGATCACTGAAATTATCAATCATATACGGTGTGTCCAGCATCTCTTTGTTGTAGCACCATGCGATATTGTCTACAATAACCTGTAACAGTTCCGCTTTTGTTTCAGCGCCATAAGCGCGTTTATACTCATCCGAACATGCGTCTGCATCTCTTGCTCTTTGTAGAATATCTGCTTTTAATTCGTTAAATTCAAACATGGTAAATTATTTTTTAAGTTTGTTATTTTTGATTAAAAACAGCCTGACCACATCCGAAAAGTCAAACTCGTGCGATTTTTTGCCTTCATTAACAACTATCAGTCTGCCCGCCTGTATCCAGTTGGTCAGTGTGCGCGGCGATACTTTCAGGATGCCGCAAACCGTCTGCGTGTCTATATGGTTGCCGCTAAGCCATGCCAGCACCATCTCAGAACCGCACTCGCGCATGAAGTTGTCCATGTCCCGCTTGTCTATCCTGTATGTGGTTTCGGTGGTCATGGCCCTATTCGTCTATGGTTTCCAAAAGCTGGTCGCGCGTCATGCCGAGGGTGTCCTCCAAGTATTGAAGTACGGCCTCTTTGGTCAGGTTGCCATTCCATTCGTTGGCTTTCAACATGTACCATACAGGCGGGTAAGATGTAATACAAAGCGGTTTTTTTAACCCTTGTTTGATTTGTGTATTCTTCGGATGATTAATCCGTGCAATTACTTCGCTTGTCAGTCTTGCTTTCATGTTGTTATAATATTTCTTCAAAAGGTCTTACAAATACATTTTTTATCGCATTGTTTAGCTCTTTGCGAACTTCGGCAGGTACACAGCCTTTTATGATACGCATACCCCGGCTTCTTATCAGTTCCACATTTGGGTTCATCGCTTTATATTTATGCTGTTAATCCCCGAAATATGTACCTTTTGGCGCATTGGCATACCAGCCGGTCAGTATCGCGGCTTCGGCTGCGCTGTATGATACGCTTCCATTAACCGAAGGCCTTGCAGGAATATTTTTGATGCCTTCCATCGCTGCTTTTTCGCATATTTGTCTTGCGGCGTAACGGATGTTTTCCTTTACAATTTGCCACGCCCTTTTCAGACTTTCAGAAAATAAACCCGACCATTCCGAATCGCCCCGGAATATCTTCCATGCCCGCTTCATGATCTCTGATTTGTTATATCGTCCTTTCATCACTTCAATTTTTATTTGCACAATTCATCTATTATTCTTACTTTGCGAACTCGTTAGTGAATTAAAATCCACTAATCATGGTGCAAAGATACATAAAATATGTATATGATACATATTTTATGTGTTAAAAATTATTAAAACCGGTGATTCTTTTTTTAAGTAATTGTAAATTAGTGCGAAGTAAATTTTTGAACAGTTATTTGTAAAACTTTAATTCATATAATTATGGCAACAATAACGTTGGAATACGATGTGCGCAACAAAAAAGTCAATACGCTTTTGCGCGCAATCATGAAATCAGGCGCAACACCCATAGACGCTCCCCGTAAGAAAACGGGGCTGGATGAGGCGCTGGAAGATGTCAGACAGGGCAAGGTTACAAGGCTGAAAAACATCGAAAATCCGATGGAAGAAATATTAGAATAGCCCATGTATACGGTTGATTATACCAACAGGTTTAAAAGGCAGGCGAAACTGTTGCAAAAACGCGGATATAACATGGATTTGCTCAATGATGCGATCAAAATGCTTATGAACACAGGCGCCTTGCCCGTGCAATACAAACCGCATAAACTTTCGGGCAATTATGCCGGTTGCTGGGAATGTCATATCAAACCGGACTGGCTAATGATCTGGGAACAGAATGATTCTGAACTGATATTATTGTTCTTGAATACCGGAACACATTCAGACCTGTTTTAGAAAATTGTTAAAATAGGTGAAATAAATTTATATGGTTGTAGATTAGTAAGTTAAAATGGGCGAAATAGTTAACTTGATAGGGTTAGGAATAGATATGGTAAAAGACGTGAAGGCCAGAAAGAATGCTAAAAAGGCCGACATAAGCCTTAGAACATCACAAATGAATGCTTACCATACCAATGTACATGTCATCAATCATGGGCCGGCAATAGCAAGAAATATCAGAATTTACTCGCCAATGATTGATAATTGCCAAGGTGTATTTATGATGGAACCCGAAAAGTTTACCCATTTCCCGGAACTGTATCCCGGAGAAGAAGATAAGATCATACTTCAGGTAACGAACAATGACGTGGATATGATAGACATCACATTAACCTGGGACGATGATTCAGGGAAGGATAGAAGCAAACAGCAAACCGTCAGGATATATTAGTCGCTGTTTTCATCAATGAATTTCTTGAAATCCCGTTTATACGTCAACAGAACAATCAGATTAATCACTAAATAAATCAAAACACAAATCGAAGTAATTAAGGCAATTATACTTATCATGGTAAAAATATTTTAATGGTTGGTGGTCTCATCCCGTAGTTACATCTGTTTTAGGATTAACATTCAAGAAGAGATAAACGATATACTTGAACTTCTTAGGGAATCTTAGGCATACTTTTACGCAAATCATCCACCGATGCTGCAGATTTGTCTGTCCCGTCTGCTTTAAGGCGAACAATCGCCGTAAATACGGGTATTCCGAATAAATACCATACGGTTTTACGAGGCAAAAATTCAATACGGCATCTTTCATAAGAAGGATCAGTTGTCGTTACTTTTTTCAGTATCATACGATTTAATTTAAAAACGCAAATACACATAAAATATGTACGAAACAATAAATGGTAGAATTAAAAAAATAAGAGAGCACTTTTGCAATGATTCAAACAAAGTGTTTGCTAATGAAGTTGGAGAAAAACCTAATACAGTTAATAATTGGATAAGGGAAGGGTATAGTGTTAGTAGAGGTGTTGCCAGTAAATTAACTGAAAAGTTTCCAGTTGATTTAAATTGGTTATTATCCGGTGAAGGCGAAATGCTTCGTCCGATAACCATAAACCAGCAAAAGTCGCACATTGAAGGGCGTCATGGTGGCGTAGGTCAGGTTAATGGTGGAAATGTCAACATCCATCACGACGAAGGAAAGGATCAAGTCATTAATGAGCAAAAAAAAGAGGTGGATCAAATGTTCAAAGTGCTTGTTGACGAGATACACGGATTCCAGGAGATCGGAAAAAACCACGATGAATACGTTATTAGGCAGGATGACTATATAAAGAAACAGGACGAATACATTGCCCGGATCATCAAGGAAAGCTACCTTCGCAACGAACGCAACATGGAGCGCATCGACAATACCATAAAACTCATCAGCGAAAACTCAACGCAAATGAACAAACTCCTCGAAATGTTTGCCCATCAGAACGA
>JAITVO010000009.1 GCA_031285765.1 Cytophagaceae bacterium
CGCGCTGAATGTGTCCGAGAATGGTAACTCTTACATCGTAATCGGGATGCTTTTGTTCTATCTCTTCAGCAATTTTCAAGGCGCCGCCCTTATCGCCTTCGGCAACAATTACGATGCTCGACGATTTCTGTTTATTAAAACCGTTCGTCAGGAACGTATCCAGTTTATCGTAATCGGTACCGATTTCGGGAACAAGAATGGCTTCGGCGCCCGATGCAATTCCGCCGCGAAGGGCAAGAAAACCGGCGTCGCGCCCCATCACTTCGATGAAGAACAGACGGCTGTGGGCGCTTGCCGTGTCGCGTATTTTATCAACGGCTTCGACTACGGTGTTCAGCGCTGTGTCGTAACCAATAGTTGCGTCGGTTCCGTACAGGTCGTTGTCGATAGTGCCGGGGATGCCGATAATCGGAATATTAAATTCCGACCCAAAAACTCTTGCTCCTGTCAGTGTACCATCGCCGCCAATTACCACCAAAGCGTCTATTCCGTTGCTTTTCATGTGGTCGAAAGCAATCTGTCGTCCTTCGGGCGTCATAAACTCTTTGCTTCGCGCCGATTTGAGAATGGTGCCGCCCTGCTGAATAATATTACTTACCGATTTGGAATCCATCGGTATAATATCGTTCTTAATTAAACCGTCGTAACCTCTCAACACCCCCATCACCTGCAAATTGTTGAAAATTGCTGCGCGTACTACCGCTCTAATTGCGGCATTCATTCCGGGAGCGTCGCCTCCCGAAGTCAAAACTGCGATTTTATTTACTGTACTCATATCATTACTTTTTTAACAAACTCGTTTGTTTTTTTTGCTACTTTTTCCATCAACCAGTGAGGCGTGGATGTGGCGCCGCAAATTCCGACTGTGCGGGGCGCGGGAACAAACCATTCCTCCCTTACGCTGTTTTCGGAATAGGCATAACAGGTGCGCGGATTTGCCTGCCGGCATATCTCGAACAGCATTCTGCCGTTACTGCTTTTTTCGCCGCCCACAAAAATAACCAAATCGTACTCTCCGGCAAAATCTTTAAGATGCGGAGCGCGGTTTTCGACCTGCCGGCATATTGTCCGGTGTATTCTTACGTTGCTGGCAAATGTTTCACGCACTTTTTGTTCAATCCCGTCCAATCCCGAATTGCTCATCGTTGTCTGCGAAAATATCTCAACCGGACGTGCGGGATTGAGCATTCCAATATCGTCAACGCTTGAAATTACGATGGCTTCGTCGTCGGTTTGTCCCAGCAGCCCAACCACTTCGGGATGCCCCTTTTTACCGTAAATTACAATCTGTGCATTGCTGATTTTCGCTTCTTCCCACGCCTTTCGCACGCTGTGTTGCAATTTCAGCACAACGGGGCAGGTGGCGTCAACAATTTTCACATTCTGTTTCTTTAAAATTCGATAAGTTGCAGGCGGTTCTCCGTGTGCCCGCAACAGAACGGTTCGGTTTTTCAGCGTGTCCAACTGTCGGTGCAAAACGGTTTCCATCCCTTTGCGCTCAAGGCGAATAACTTCTTCGTTGTTGTGCACAATATCGCCCAGACTTGTGAGCGGCTCATTCATCTTCAATATTTCCTCCGCCATACTCACAGCCCGCGATACTCCAAAACAGAATCCCGATTCGGAATCAATTACGATTCGGACCGGCTTATCGGATGAATATTGGGTGTTGTGCGTCATTTCGGTAGAAGTTGCTTTGAAAGGTTTATACATAAATATTTCAGCCGGTAAAAATAACTTATATACAAAGAAAAAACAAATGATAAGTACATCGTTTATAATATTTTTAGATTGGCTAACGTCGAACTGCGCATACACTTAATTACTGTACGCTGTGGTCGAAATAATCTGTCTTAGTTAATTGTACGAAACAAAACTACCGCCTTACACCTAATAAAAAATAGATATCTAATAAAAAAAATAATCATGCCTTTTATTTATGCGCATTATTTTTATACTTTTGCAGCAATATTTTCATTCAAAATCATACGGGGTTTTTACTATGTAAAATGAAAGGGCGCTTTAAAATGTTTGTTAATTATCACAATTACATTTTTTTTATTTTGTACCTTTCGCCCCGAAAAAAAACATTTATTATGCGCTACTACTTATTGACTTTACTGACAATTACAAGTTTGAGTTTGAATGCACAATCGGTTGCGAAACAAATTCAAAACGCAAAAGGAGAAATCTCAAGAAATAACTATCGAGGCGCCATAAAGATACTGGAGCCGGTAGTTGACATCAGTTCCAACAACAAAGAAGCCGTGATGCTGACAGGTTTCTGTTATTTAAACATCGGCGGCGAAGAAGAAAAGGCTTGGCGATATTTGGAAAAAGCAGCTGCGCTCAATCCGCTTGGCGAAAAACCGTCGCTCGAAGCGCTGGAGACGCATTTCTATCTGGCAGAATCGCTGCACCAAAACAACCGTTTTGAGCAGGCAATAGCCATTTACGAAAAACTGCTGACCCTGACCAAATCATCACAAAAAAAATTGACCGACGCCATCCACATCGAGATGCAATACAGCAAAAACGCCATCGAAATGGTGAAAAAGCCTCGTGATTTTAAAATTTATCCGTTGGGAAATGCCATCAATACCATTTATGAAGAGCACAGTCCACTTGTTGCACTCGACGAATCAACCATTTATTTTACCTCCAATCGCCCCGTTGACGGGATTGAAAGCGAAAATGGCGAATATTTCGAAAATATTTATGTGTCGTACTGGAGAGAAGGTAAATGGACAGATGCGCAGCTGCTTGAACTGCCGGGCGATTATTTTGGCAACCGCGCTACGGTGAGTTTGAGTACCGACGGCAACACGCTAATTATTTATCAAAACGATGGATATGCAGGCAGTCTGTTTGTAACACAGTACAGTTTCAGAGGCTGGTCGGAGCCTGTTCCGCTACCTGTAAACTCGTCCAACTTTAACGAAACGCACGCCTGTTTTTCGGCTGACGGAACCGAAATTTGGTTTTCGAGCGACCGCCCCGGTGGAATGGGTGGAAAGGATATTTATGTTTCGTACCAATTGCCCGACGGCAGATGGGGCGAAGCAATAAATGCAGGCGCCAATGTAAATACCGAAATGGATGACGACAGTCCATTTTTGAGCGCCGACGGAACAAGGCTTTTCTATTCGTCCGAAGGCGGTAATTCAATGGGCGGATTCGATATATTTGTAAACGCAGGAAGAGAAGAAGATGGCTCGTGGCTCAAAGGCGAAAACATTGGCTACCCTGTTAATACCGCCAACGACGACGTGTTTTATTTGCCAACGCCCGACGGACAGCGTGTTTACTATTCGTCGCGCCGTATGGGTGGCGTGGGCGAATCGGACATTTATGTAATTGTATATCCTGACGAGGATGCACGCGCACTGTCGGCTGTGGCAGGTTATGTTTTCAATCCCGACGAAAAGCCGAATGACAATGCTGTCATCAAAGTTACCGACAGCGACGGCGCACAGCACGGCATTTATCGCCCCAATCCCTTAACGGGAAAGTTCGTTGCAATACTTCCCACAGGTGTTGATTACAAATTTGAAGTTGAAGCCGAAGGTTTCAAGCCCCACACTGTTGCTGTGCCTGTTCCTTTAAACGATGTGTACGGTACACGCCAAAGAGCAACGTATATTCCGAATATTATTTTGGAAAACCAGTAAAATTAAAAATTACGAAACGTAGTTGGCTAATGTCGAACTACGTTTCGTAATTTTTAATTTGTAACTCATGTTTCGCAAAACTCATAAATGGCACCGATTTTCGCGGATGGTTCTATGGATGGTAATGAGGTGTTCTTTTTGCGTTATATGGGTTATTAAAATTCGCAGTTCACACAATAAGATACCCTTTCAGATACTTTCCTGTGTGCGATGCCTCAATTTCCACTAGCTTTTCAGGCGTGCCGCAAAATACAAGATTTCCGCCCGTGCTGCCGCCTTCGGGACCAAGGTCAATAATGTGGTCAGCCGATTTAATTACATCCATGTTGTGTTCAACCACAATCAGCGAATGTCCTTTTTGCAGCAAGGCATCGAATGCAGCAAGCAGTTTGCGAATATCGTTGAAGTGTAGTCCTGTTGTGGGTTCATCGAAAATAAAAAGCGTAGGGTCGTTGTTTTCCAATGCAAGGAACGACGCAAGTTTCACGCGCTGACTTTCGCCGCCGCTCAAGGTGCTCGACGACTGTCCCAGCCGCACATATCCCAAGCCAACGTCTGCCAGTGGTTTCAGTTTGCTTACAATGCGTTTTTCGGTATTCCCCTTTTCTGTGCCGAAGAAGTTGATAGCCTCATCAACAGTCATTTCGAGCATGTCGTACACGTTTTTGCCGTTGTAAGTAATATCGAGCACCTCCTGCTTAAAACGTTGCCCGCTACAATGTTCGCATGTCAAAATAATGTCAGCCATAAACTGCATTTCAATCTTAATAATACCTTCGCCCAGACACTCTTCGCAGCGTCCGCCCTCAATGTTGAACGAAAAGTGGGCAGGTTTCATGCCAGCCTGCTGTGCGCTCTTTTGGTCGGACATCAGTTTGCGTATTTCATCCCACACTTTCAGGTAGGTGGCAGGGTTTGAACGCGACGATTTGCCTATCGGATTCTGGTCGATAAATTCTATCTCTGCCACAGCCTCAATATCACCATCCATTTTGTTAAAGGTACCCGTTTTTTCGGCAACACCGCCCTTTATTTTCTTAAGCGCAGGGTAAAGTACCTTTTTTACCAGCGACGACTTGCCCGAGCCGCTCACTCCCGTAACTACCGTAAGTACATTTAGCGGAAAGCCGACGTCGATTCCTTTCAAATTATTTTCACGAACGCCTGTAAGCGTTATGCATCGGTTCCATTTTCGCCTTTCGGCGGGAACGTTTATCCGTTCAACGCCCGTAAGATACTGTGTTGTAAGGCTTGCTGGTGCAGATGTAAGCCTGCTGAAACTTCCCTGATACACAACTTCGCCGCCATGCAAACCGGCGCCGGGTCCGATGTCGATTAATTCGTCGCAGGCGCGTATAATTTCCTCATCGTGCTCTACAACTATAACGGTATTTCCCAAGTCGCGAAGGTTTTTCAACACGCCTATCAGCAGTTGCGTGTCGCGCGAATGCAGTCCAATGCTTGGCTCATCCAAAATATATAACGAGCCAACCAAGCTACTCCCCAGCGATGTGGCAAGATTGATGCGCTGACTTTCGCCGCCCGACAGCGACGACGACAGTCGGTTCAAAGTAAGATAGCCCAGCCCCACGCTATTCAAGAAACTTAGCCGCGCATTGATTTCAATCAGCAAACGTTTTGCCACACGGCTGTCGTGCTCCGAAAGCTGAATATTTGCAAACCATTCCGTAAGCTCCGAAACAGGCATCACAACAAGTTCACCTGTACTTTTGCCCCCAACTTTAACCCACTGCGCCTCTTTGCGCAGTCGCGTACCCCCGCATTGGGGGCAAACCGTTTTGCCACGGTATCGCGCAAGCATCACGCGGTTTTGAATCTTGTACGATTTATCTTCCAAGTGTTTAAAAAAGTGGTCGAGCCCGTAAAAGTAACGGCTGCCCTTCCATAATATTTGGCGCTCCTCGTCGGTCAGCGCATACACCGGCTTGTGCAGTGGAAAGTTGCACTTGTGGGCATTGCGCGTAAACGCCTCAAGCCATTCACCCATAGTTTCGCCTCGCCAGCAGGCAATAGCGCCATCGTACACCGAAAGATTTTTATTGGGAATAACCAAATCTTCGTCGATACCCATTACGTTGCCAAAACCTTCGCATGCCGGACACGCACCAAGTGGACTGTTAAATGCAAACATGTCCTTCGACGGCTCGTCGAACACAATTCCATCGGCTTCAAACCTGTTTGAAAAGTTTTCGGTAGAGATAATTGTCATGTGCTCGTCAAAAACCTTTACCGTACACTCGCCGCGCCCCTCGTAAAAGGCAGTTTGCACCGAGTCGGCAAGCCGCGAATTGTTGTCCTCACTGTCAGGATTCACGCTGATACGGTCAATCACAATGTTGAAACCCTCTGCATCAAAGTTGGGCTGTTTGCTGGCTGCCAAAACGTCGTCAATCGTAGTAAAGTTTCCCCCAACTTCCAAACGGCTGAAGCCCTGCTCGCGCATTATATTAAGATGCGTGGCGCCATGCCTGTTATCGGGCACGTGCACAGGCGCAAGTATTGCTGCACGTGTACCAGTGGGCAGCGAATTGATGTAACCAACCACATCGCTCACACGATGTCGCTTTACTTCCTGCCCCGACTTGGGCGAGATGGTATGTCCCACGCGGGCGTAGAGCAGTTTCATATAGTCGTAAACCTCTGTCGAAGTGCCCACCGTAGAGCGCGGGTTGCGCGTGTTCACTTTTTGTTCGATGGCTATTGCGGGCGGAATCCCCTTGATATAATCCACTTCGGGTTTGTTAATTCTGCCAAGGAACTGGCGGGCATACGAGCTAAGGCTCTCCACATATCGCCGCTGCCCTTCGGCATACAGCGTATCGAAAGCCAGCGACGATTTGCCCGACCCCGAAACTCCTGTTATCACCACAAATTTGTTTCGTGGAATTGCCAGCGAAATATTTTTAAGATTGTGAACCCTTGCTCCCTTTATCAGGATATGCGTGTGCGCATTGTGATTATCGGTTGTCATGCTGTTAATTTTAAAAAGTGACTGGTACTGTTTGGCTTATGCCGATGCGTTTTCTGCTTTGTATTATCCATTTTTCTAACTTCTGTGTTTTGAGAAATGGTATCCGGTATTATGTCGCCACTCGTAGGGCAAACATTTTTGGCAGCGGTAAAAAAACTGACTGAAAGGGCTCACCGCATTAAATCCAACAATCTTCGCAACATCCGAAATCGAGAGTTTTGTTTTTCGGAGCAGTTCGCAACTCGCCATTCGCAGGTATTCGCGCACCCATTCGTGTGGTCCCATCCCCGTAAGGGCAATAATAGCCGGCGTATGCAGCCGTTTTTCGATGCCCATTAGCTGTGCATGCTGTTTTGCCGTCCTGTTTTTATATTTGTGAACATGCTTTGCAAACATATCTACAAACTCGTTACCTGTGGGGCGTATCTCTATCCATTCCATAGCAGCATATACATTGTAGCTGCCGTTGTCGGCATCCTGCAACGTGCTAATATACACATCAGATGGCTTAATCTGTTTATATTTAGGTTCAATCATAACGTGCGCAAATATATTATTTTTTTGGACATCCGACATCTGTTTTTACATTTTATGAATTAAATTCATAGAATATAATCTTTTTGTGCAGATAGTGTGTCGCGTATTTATATCATACTATCTACAACAGTAAATAGTGCATCGCGTATTCATATCGTATTATCTACATCGGTAAATAGTGCATCGCGTATTCATATCGTATTATCTATATCGGCAAATAGTGCATCGCGTATTCATATCGTATTATCTACATCGGTAAATAGTGGGTTACGCATTCATATTATACTATCTGCCGATGTAGATAGCGTGTCGCGTATTCATGTAGTACTGTGCGTAGGTATCAATAACATTGATTTACTGTAATTATGGTTATCATGTATCATAAATTAATGTTACTTGAAACATAAAGTTATGCAGGGACAATAATAATCAATACAAAGTACCATCCCTGCGGGACTTTACATATCCGTAAATATTTTAAATTATTTGATACGTTTTGGTATAAGCAGCCTTCAATGAAACAAGTGCGTGCGGTCAATTTTTAATGAACAAACAGAATAACCCATCTATGAGTATTTAGAAAAAAAGCATCTTAAAAATATGGTGAGTGGAGAATACTATATAATGAACTCTCATCCTCCAATTTTTTTCTTAAATATAATTTTGCTAATCATACCAAAAAAATCATTCCCGTAAGTCATGTATATTAATTGATTAATGAATTGTGCGATGTTTTTTTTGTGATATTAATAAATTTTTATCTGCACAATTTGTTGCCCCAATCATTTTTTGTTTATCTTAGCACGCTTTTTACCGTTTATTTTTAGTGTAAATAATAAACTAAATCTTTTTTCATGAACCACAAAGAAAGAGTTTTGGCTACACTTAGCCATAAACAACCCGACAGAATTCCCTTCTTTTATTGGGGCGTTCCTGAATTTACTGAAAAGATGAACAGACATTTCGGCTTTACAGACATGGACGAGATGCTGGAGTTTTTGGGTGTAGATTTTCGATGGGTGGAACCCGATTACGTGGGTCCGCAACTTCGTATGGATGGCACCGAAAAAAAGAAAGACATCTGGGGTGTTGAATACCGCACGGTGGGATGCGGAGAGTTGAAATACTGGGATATTGACCGGAGTCCGCTCGAAGGCATAACCGATATTTCGGCTTTGGCTGATTATCCGTGGCCATCAACCAACCTGTTCGATTTCAATTCGCTTAACGCGAAAGTTGAAAAGTACAGGGATTATGCCATCATAACTGCTCCGGGCTATTCGTCGCCGGGGCTTTTTCGTGTTATTCAGCGACTGATTGGCAAGGAACACTTTATTGATACCGCAATGTATCATCCCAAATTTTTTGCGGCGCTGGTTGAGTATGTATCCGAATTTTACATCCGATTTATCGACGAGTTTTTTAAAGTTACAGGCAATCGTGTCGATTTTATTCGTATTGCCGACGATTTTGGAAGTCACAGTGGCATCAGCATCAGCGCCGAGATGTGGGAAGATGTGTGCAAGCCCGTTATTGCAAAGTATTATGAAGTTCCCAAACGTCATGGCGTTAAGTTTTACATGCACAGTTGCGGTGGTGTTCGCAAACTGATACCGGAGTTTTTAGGCATCGGCGCCGAAGTGCTCGACCCCGTTCAAACCCGCGCTGCGGGCATGTCTGCCGAAGGATTAAAAAAAGACTACGGACATCTTATCACCTTTTGCGGTGCTATTGACGAAGAAGAGTTATTGCGAAAAGCTACTCCAGCGCGCGTAAAAGATGGCGTAAAGGAACTTCTTGATATTATGGCTCCGGGCGGAGGTTTTATCTTAGGCACCGCTCAAAAGCTGAAAGTGGAAACTCCTGTCGAGAACGTTGTAGCCATGTACGAGGCAGCAAAAGAGTGGAACTATAAAAAATGAAGTTATGAGTTCAAAGTTGGATTTACAAACTTTGAACTCGGAACCTTGAACTCAGAATTGTTGAATGAATAAAAAGAATACCATTAAAATTTAATTGTTTATGAATCCATTATTTTGGTTTGTTCCGGCGGCGTCGCTGTTAGCGCTGGGCTTTGCGTATTACTTTTTCAAAAGTATTATGAAAGAGAGCGAAGGTACCGCCACCATGAAAGAAATTGCATCCCACGTGCGAAAGGGAGCAATGGCTTATTTGAAACAGCAATACCGCGTTGTATTGATTGTATTCATTATATTAGCCGTATTTTTTTCCATTTTGGCATACGGTTTTGGCATACAGAACCCTTGGGTTCCGTTTGCTTTTCTTACCGGCGGGTTTTTCTCCGGTTTGGCGGGTTTTATCGGTATGAAAACGGCAACATTTGCTTCGGCGCGTACTGCCAATGCAGCCCGCACATCGCTCAACAGCGGCTTGAGAGTAGCCTTCCGCGCAGGCGCAGTGATGGGCTTAACAGTAGTCGGTTTGGGATTGCTCGACATTTCCCTCTGGTTCCTGCTGCTGAACGCCTTTTATGACGCATCCGTAGCGCAGAATTTGATCATCATCACTACCACGATGCTGACATTCGGTATGGGCGCATCCACGCAGGCACTGTTTGCACGTGTGGGCGGCGGTATTTATACCAAAGCTGCCGACGTGGGCGCCGACCTCGTGGGTAAGGTAGAAGCCGGCATCCCCGAAGACGACCCGCGCAACCCCGCCACCATTGCCGATAACGTGGGCGATAACGTGGGCGACGTTGCCGGTATGGGCGCAGACCTCTACGAAAGCTACTGCGGCTCTATTCTTGCAACAGCAGCATTGGGCGCTGCCGCATTCTTTAACGAAGCCAGCACCGACATGCAGATGCGGGCAATATTTGCACCCATGTTGATTGCCGCCGTAGGCATTGTACTCTCCATATTCGGTATTTTCCTTGTACGCACAAAGGAAGGCGCCAATATGAAGCAACTGCTCGGCGCATTGGGTAAAGGCGTTAATGTGAGTTCCATCCTGATTGCTATTACTACTTTCGGAATACTGTACGCACTGGACATCACTAACTGGCTCGGACTTTCGTTCTCTGTTATCTCCGGTTTGCTGGCAGGCGTAATTATAGGGCAGGCAACCGAATACTACACTTCGCACTCTTATAAACCTACACGCAAAGTTTCGGAAAGCGGACAAACCGGTCCGGCTACCGTTATTATTTCAGGTCTTGGTTTGGGGATGCTTTCGACCGCCATTCCTGTCATTACTATTGCGGCGGCTATTATTATGGCGTTCCTTTGTGCCATCAATTTTGACGTTGCCAACATGATGACCGCAGCTAACCTGAGTAAAGGCTTGTACGGCATTGGTATTGCCGCTGTGGGGATGCTCTCCACACTGGGCATCACGCTGGCAACCGACGCTTATGGTCCTATTGCCGACAATGCCGGCGGTAATGCCGAAATGAGCGGACTGGAACCCGAAGTTCGCAAACGTACCGACGCACTTGATGCACTTGGCAACACCACCGCCGCTACCGGTAAAGGGTTTGCTATCGGGTCGGCAGCTTTGACCGCACTTGCGCTGCTGGCTTCGTATATCGAAGAAATTAAAATAGGACTGGCGCACATCGGGCAAAACATTATTTCTATTGTGATGCCCAACGGCGACGTGATGGAAGTTGAAACTGCAAAGGCGTCGATTATTGATTTGATGAATTACTATCAGGTCAATCTGATGAACCCCAAGGTACTGATTGGCGTATTCATCGGTGCAATGATGGCATTCCTCTTCTGCGGATTAACGATGAACGCAGTAGGACGTGCCGCGCAGAGCATGGTGGAAGAAGTTCGCCGTCAGTTCCGCGAAATAAAAGGCATCCTTACCGGCGAAGCCACTCCCGACTATGCCCGTTGCGTAGCCATCTCCACCAAAGGAGCACAGAGGGAAATGCTGCTGCCTTCTATTCTTGCCATCCTTATTCCGATACTCACCGGCGTCATCTTTGGCGTAGCCGGCGTAATGGGTTTATTGGTAGGCGGATTAGGCGCTGGCTTCGTGCTGGCTGTATTTATGGCTAATGCCGGCGGCGCGTGGGACAATGCCAAGAAGTATGTGGAAGAAGGCAACTTCGGCGGCAAAGGATCCGACGTACACAAAGCCACCGTCGTGGGCGACACCGTAGGCGACCCTTTCAAAGATACATCAGGACCATCGCTCAACATCCTTATCAAACTGATGAGCATGGTAGCCATCGTAACGGCGGGATTAACCGTAGCGTGGACACTGTTTTGATTCTGTATGAACATTATAAAAAAAGCCTCTGCTAAAGAGGCTTTTTTTATAATGTTCATACAGAATACTCATAGGTTATCCACAGGTATTTTCAAAGTTCGGTAAAAAAATACAGATACATCACACGTAATTAACTGGTATTATACAAGTCAAATATTGCGCTTTAAATTTGTGTCATGGCAAACGCACAAAAATTCTGCCTGTTTTTTGTGGCAATAATGTAATCACAATGTTTGCAAGGACAGAACATGGGAAATCGAGCGCAGAAATCTGAATTTCAGGACACATCTAAAGCGACTTGTACGAAAGACGATATGTTTTCCAGAAGCGTCGAGGTTCACGATAAATTGATCGGACGGTATATCGAAAAGCACTATTACAAATCAGGCTCATTCAGCTAAATTGAGGCAGTACTGAAAAAGGAATGCGGATAAACACGGATTAAAAAGGAGGGAACACGGACGGACGCGGAAAACACATTTTTTTTATCCGCGAAAATCCGTGTCATCCGTGTTAAAAAAAATAATAGAGGTACGATTTATCGCGCCCCTACCATTCATATAAAATCACAGTTCAGACAATCTTGCCTATCTTGTTCATCTTGTAAAAATCGTGGTTCAAAATTTACAGCGTTCGCGTAATCTCAATCTCTTCGTACGCCTCAATTAAGTCGCCTGTTTTGATGTCGTTGAAGTTTTTGATGTTCAAACCGCACTCAAGTCCGGCGGCTACTTCTTTGGCGTCGTCTTTAAAGCGGCGGAGCGATTCTAATTCGCCGGTGTAAACAACTATTCCGTCGCGGAGTACACGTACTTTCGAGTTCCGTTTTACTTTTCCCTCTTTTACAATACAGCCTGCAATGGTGCCTACCTTTGTAATTTTGAAAGTTTCGAGTACTTCCACAGTTGCCTGTATCTGTTCCTTGATTTCGGGCGAAAGCATACCTACCATCGCGGCTTTTATCTCCTCTATGGCATTGTAAATAATGGAATAGTGGCGCACATCAATCTCTTCCTTCTCGGCAAGACGGCGGGCTGCAATGGACGGACGCACCTGAAAGCCAATAACGATGGCGTTCGACGCGGCTGCCAGCATAATATCCGACTCCGAAATGCCCCCTACGGCTTTGTGGATAACGTTTACCTGAATTTCTTCGGTCGAGAGTTTTATCAGCGAGTCCGACAGAGCTTCGATTGAGCCGTCCACGTCGCCTTTCACAACCAGATTCAACTCTTGAAAGTTTCCGATGGCAATACGACGGCCTATTTCGTCGAGCGTAATGTGTTTCTGTGCCCTCAAGCCCTGTTCGCGCTGTAACTGCGTGCGTTTCGAGGCAATCTCTTTCACCTCTTTTTCGCTCTCCATTACATTGAACTTTTCGCCGGCTTGCGGAGCACCGTTCAAACCAAGTACAACAACAGGTTCAGATGGTCCGACAACATCAAGTTTCTGATTCCGCTCGTTAAACATGGCTTTAACACGACCATAGTGCGATCCCGAAAGAATCATGTCGCCCACTTTCAGCGTTCCCGCCTGTACCAAAAGCGTTGCCACAAAACCGCGTCCCTTGTCGAGTGTCGATTCAATCACCGAGCCTACGGCAGGTTTGTTCGGGTTGGCTTTCAGCTCCTGAATATCGGCTTCGAGCAATACTTTTTCGAGCAGTTCTCGTACGTTGATCCCTTTTTTAGCGCTGATTTCCTGACTTTGATATTTTCCGCCCCAGTCTTCAACCAAATAGTTCATTTTGGCAAGCTCTTCTTTCACCTTTTCGGGATTGGCGGCGGGTTTGTCTATTTTATTGATGGCAAAAACAATGGGAACGCCGGCAGCGGCTGCGTGATTGATTGCCTCAACGGTTTGAGGCATCACATTGTCGTCTGCAGCCACAATGATGATAGCGATGTCTGTAACCTGTGCGCCGCGAGCACGCATAGCGGTAAAGGCTTCGTGTCCGGGCGTATCGAGGAAAGTGATGTGCCGTCCCGATTTAAGCTGAACACTGTATGCGCCGATGTGCTGCGTAATACCTCCAGCTTCGCCCGTTATTACGTCGGTGTTGCGGATGTAGTCGAGCAGCGAAGTTTTACCGTGGTCAACGTGTCCCATTACGGTAACAATGGGAGGACGTTCAACCATATCTTCGGGACTGTCCTCTACCTCAACAATGGATTCGGCTACCGAAACGCTTACAAACTCAACTCTGTAACCAAATTCTTCGGCTACCAGCGCAATGGATTCGGCGTCGAGCCGCTGGTTGATGGACACAAAAAGTCCCAAACTCATGAATGACGCAATAACCTGATTAACGGGTATGTCCATCATGCTCGACAGTTCGTTGGCGGTAACAAATTCAGTTACGCGAATTGTTTTCCTGTCCTCAATTCTGCGGTCAATCTCTTCCTGCTGACGCTGCGAAACGATATCGCGCTTATCGCGACGGTGGCGCGACGTTTTCGACTTGCCTTTTGATGTAAGCCTTGCCAGTGTATCTTTTATTTGCTTTGCAACGTCTTCCTCGTTCACTTCGGGACGTGGCTGACGCTTTTTGAAATCTTTCTGATTCTGGTTTTGATTTTTGTTCTTATGCGCGCCGGCATGGTCTTTTTTCTCGCCGGCAACTTTGGGCTGTCCCTGATGCTGTACTTGACCCTGTCCCTGCTTTGGCTGTCCTTGACCCTGTTTGGGGTGTTGCTGCGTACCCTTTACAGCGGCAATATCAACCTTTTCCTTCTCTTTTTTAATGCGTTTACGCTTCTTTTTCTTCTTCTTCTCTTCTTCTAATTTTCCGTTTACGGCAGCCGCAGTTTTTTTATCAACAGGCAGGTCTATTTTGCCAAGTACCGTTGGTCCCGAAAGTTTTTGAACTTTAGAGAAAACAAAAATATCTTCTTCCTTTTTTACATTTACAGCAGTTTCACCCTCTTTTTGGGGTTTGGCTTCGGCAACAGTTTCTATGGTTGTTGGCTGCTGCTGTCCGCCGTTACTTTCGGCAACTGCCGCAAGTGCTCTTGCTGCCTCTCTTTCGGCTTTCGACTTCTTTTTCTTTTTCTTCTTCTTTTTTACAGGTTCCAAATCAATTTTACTTACCACAGTAACATCGCCGACCTCCTCAACCTGCAAAGGAATGTGTTCTATTTCGGTTTCTTTTTTTACCGTTTTTTCTTCGTTGGCGGATGGTTGCTTTTCGGTTTTTGGCTGAACATCTCCGGCTTTGGGAGTTACCGGAGCTTCAACAGCAACGGGTTTCTCCTCCACTTTGGATTCAGGCTTTTTCTCCGGCTTTTTGGATTCCGGCTCTTTCAAATCAATTTTGCCGACAACTTTAAACTCAACATTCTTTTTAGGTTCAAAAAGTTTGTCGATAGAACGCACCGTTCCACCTTCTTTTTCGACGGTAATCGAAACTGTTTCTTTTTTATCCTTTTGCAGGCGCTCAACAAGCTCTTCCGATGCCTTTTTTACCGTTTGGTCCAGTTTATATTCCTTTTTGAGAAGGTTAAACATTTCTTCAGACACTTTATTGTTGGGATTGGCGTCAATATCGACAAACCCTTTCTTGTGCAGAAACTCTACGATAGTAGAAATCCCTACATTCAATTCTTTTGCTGCTTTACTTAATCGGACAACTGTCATATACGGAACTTTCGGTTTTAATCTGTTAATGTCTGAATCTGAATTGTTTTTTTATCGCATAAAGGTAAACTGTATTATTCAAATTCAGATTTCAATATTGCAATTACCTCGCTGATGGTTTCTTCTTCGAGGTCGGTACGTTTCACCAAGTCGGCAATGCTCAGGTCAAGTACCGATTTTGCGGTATCGCATCCGATTGCTTTCAACTCGTCAATTATCCAGTCTTCTATTTCATCCGAAAATTCATCCAATGGAACGTCTTCTTCTTCGTCTTCGTTTTCGGTTTCACGATAAATATCCAACTCGTAACCCGACAATTGACTTGCCAGACGGATGTTGATACCTCCCTTGCCTATTGCCATCGAAACTTCTTCGGGGTTAAGATATACCTGTGCGCGGCTAATGTCTTCAAACAACTTGATGCTGGTTACTTTGGCGGGGCTCAATGCCCGCTGTATAAACAGCTGCATGTTTGCAGTATAATTGATAACATCAATATTTTCGTTACGAAGTTCGCGCACAATACCATGAATACGCGAGCCTTTCATGCCCACACAGGCGCCTACGGGGTCAATGCGGTCGTCGTACGATTCAACCGCAACTTTTGCACGCTCTCCCGGCACGCGCACAATCTTTTTGATGGTAATCAATCCGTCGTGTATTTCGGGCACTTCAAGTTCAAACAAGCGTTCGAGAAATACGGGCGATGTACGCGATAAAATAATCAACGGATTGTTGTTGCGAATCTCCACCTTGTAAACAACAGCACGAATGGCGTCGCCCTTTCGGTAAAAATCGGAAGAAATCTGTTCGATTTTGGGCAAAATCAATTCGTTGCCTTCGTCGTCGAGCACAAGAATCTCTTTTTTCCACATTTGATACACTTCGCCCACCACAATTTGCCCGATACGTTCCTTATATTTATTGTAAACGGTATCTTTTTCGAGCTCCATAATACGTGCCGACAGGGTTTGACGCAAACTCAAAATAGCGCGACGTCCGAAATCATGAAACTTTACTTCATCGGTAACTTCTTCGCCCACTTCATAATCCCCGTCAATTTTTTTTGCTTCGGACAACGAAATCTGAAGATTCGGATTTTTCACCGCTCCATCATCAACCACTTCGCGATTACGCCAAATTTCGAAGTCGCCCTTATCGGTATTGATAATCACATCGAAATTTTCGTCCGTCCCGAACAGTTTTACCAAAACGCCCTTGAACGAATCTTCAAGCACGCGAATCATTGTAACCCTGTCAATGTTCTTTAACTCTTTAAATTCCGAAAAAGTATCGATTAAACTGATATTTTCCATTGTAATAACAAGTATCGGTTAAAACTTTATTATCTCTATAACAGATTTTACATCTATATAATTAAACCGGTAATCGGTTATCTGCAATTCTTTTTTCTTTTGACCTTCGGGTCTTATCATTTTCTCTTCTTTTACAGTAAAACCCTCCTCATTGGCATCGGTAAGTATTCCGCTGATTTTTCGTCCGTCTTTCACAACTACATCCACCTCTTTTCCGGTGTTTTTTCGATATTGCCCCAACACTTTAAACGGCAATCCGATACCGGGCGACGAAACTTCTAAAGAATAATCCTCCACTTCGCGGTCAAAAGCGCCTTCAATCAGCCTCGAAATCTTTACGCAGTAATCAATCGAAACGCCATCTTCGCGGTCGATAAAAACAGTAATAGCATTCGAGGGCTTCACCTCAACGCTCACAAGAAAATAGCCGTCATTTTCCACTGTACCGCCAATAAGTTCTACGATTGCCGATTGCGTAATCATTCTTTAAATCAGTTAAATAAAATAGGGGACTAATGTCCCCTCCAGTTCAATTCAGGTGCCAAAAGCGCGGCAAAGATAATGAGGAATTATATATTTTCCAAATATTTATAATGATAGATGAATTATTTTTTTTGTGAAAGGCAATTTTTTTGAACACAGATAACGCAGATTGTTGCAGATAACACAAAGAAGTATAAGTTGTGTATGTATCATTGTTCATAGAATTATCTGCGGATTACCTTTATACCCCACATATTTATCTGGAGCATGCAGCTGCTTGCCCTTGCTGTAAAAAATAATTCACCACAATTCATGAAAAAATATTATCTTTGGCAGCCATTTAATGGTAAAAAAAACAGTGTTTAAAATTAAGAACAGTAATTTAAAGTGGTATGAAAAAAGGATTTTTGATTATTGGGTTATTGTGCTTTACAGCAGTAACGCACGCTCAGGAGATTAAACTGAATGCTCCATCTAAAAAAGGAGGAAAACCTTTGATGGAAGTTGTGAACGGACGACACTCGGAACGTTCGTTTGTAAAAAAGGAGATGCCGGCACAGATACTTTCTGATTTGCTTTGGGTGGCTAATGGCTTTAATCGCAATGATAAGAGAACTGTGCCAACCGCTCAAGACCGTCAGGAAATGGAACTTTATGTAATGCTTGACGATGGCGTTTATTTTTACGACGCCAAAGCCAATGTTCTGAAACCAGTGCAAAAAGGCAATTTCAGAAAAGCGCTCGGGCAGGAAAACATTACCAGCAATGCAGCCGTCAACCTGATTATGGTTGGCGACCTCAGTAAAGCCGCCTCGCGCGAATATGCTTATTTTGCTGCCGGCTGCATTTCGCAAAATGTTTACCTGTATGCCGAATCAAAAGGGTTGGGAACGGTTGCTCGCGGCTCTTTTAACCGCGACGAATTGACTAAAGCGCTCAAATTGTCCGAAAAAAAGGAAGTTATGCTGGTTCAACCCGTAGGCTGGATTAAATAATAATTTTTTTATATCCAAACTGTGATTGATGCGACTCTTGTGATTAACATGATTATTAACTCAACAGAATTGTACTAATCTCGAATCATACAACTTAGTTATTCTTATCAAAATTGTGGTTCAAGATAGCTTGTCAAGGGCGATATTCGCCCCCCTCCTTTAAAAAAAATGCTGTTCACTGAAAAAGAACAGCATTTTTTTTAGCGATTTGGTATAAGATAAATACTTTAAAATTATGGGCGCCTGTTACGTTATATAGCAAATGGGCGTAAACAAAAAAAACAATGTCAATAAAAAAAAAAAATCTTTATCATCACTTGTTTTATTTATTATTTATATCTTGTGCGCAATTTTCATATCAATATTTTCAATAAATAACTATCATGGAGAACAATAAGAACGCAAAAGAATTAATTGACTTTATTCATCAATCGCCATCAACCTTTCATGTTGTAGAAAATATGAGTGTTGAACTGACTCAAGCCGGATTTACGCCGCTTGATTTGCGAAATGCGTGGAACTTAAAGCCGGGCGGAAAGTATTTTACTGTGCGAAACGGCTCATCGCTTTTCGCTTTTATTGTTGGCGACACAAATCCCGAAACCAGCGGATTCAGAATTATCAGTACACACAGCGATTCGCCAACATTCAAACTGAAACCATCGCCTGAAATGATGGTCGAAAAGCGATTGCTGAAACTGAATACCGAAGTGTATGGCGCACCTGTTTTAATGAGCTGGTTAGACCGTCCACTTTCGATAGCCGGACGTGTTAGTTTGAAAGGCGAAAGCGCATTGTATCCCGAAAACCGGTTAGTAAACATCAACCGTCCGGTTGCAATTATCCCCAACCTTGCTATTCACCTTAACCGCGCGGTTAACGAAGGAGTTGAACTGAATAAACAGAAAGATATGCTGCCACTGCTCGGCATTGTTCATGGCGATGCTTCCGAAGGCTTTATTATCAGGATGGCTGCAAAAGAACTTGGCGTGGACGAAGCCGATATTCTCGATTTTGACCTGACACTGTACGATTTTCAACAGGGTTGCATTATGGGCGTTGGAAACGAATTTATTTCCTGCCCCAAACTCGACAATCTGGCATCGGTTCATGCTGGTTTAAAAGCCATTTTGAAAGCAAAACCTGCAAAAGCAACGCAAATGCTGGCTGTATTTGACAACGAAGAGGTGGGCAGCGTAACCAAACAAGGCGCCGGCTCGCCTGTATTGCGCAACTTGTTTGAGCGGATTCTGTTCCATCTTGGAAAAACGGGCGAAGCGCTCCATCGCGCAATCTACAGTTCGTTTATGGTTTCGGCCGACATGGCGCATGGCGTTCATCCCAATCTTGTTGAGAAACACGACCCTGTTTTACATCCAATTATTAATGGCGGACCTGTTATTAAAGTTCATGCAGGGCAAAAATACACTACCGATGGCGACAGCGGCGCTGTTTTCGAAACCATTTGCCGAAAGGCAGGCGTACCCAGTCAGCGTTTTGCAAACCGCTCGGATGCAGTTGGAGGCTCCACGTTGGGAAATATTTCGACCGGACAGCTGGATATGAGGTGCGTTGATGTTGGCAACCCGATTTTGAGTATGCACTCGGTGCGCGAACTTAGCGGGGTGGACGACCACAATTATATGATAAGGGCTTTGTCGTGTTTTTATGATATGGACAAATAAATCAGAAAAAAAATGGAATAATGGTTGGATTTTTAAAAACAATTTCTCATTTTTGACGCTGTTAAAACATAAAGCAAAGTATGAGTAATTTATAAAAACTACACTTTATGATGGATGTAACTGAAAAACATGAAAATTTTGAAAGGAACGACAAGGACGAAATCTTTTCAAAACCGGTAAGAGCAGGACGAAGAACCTATTTTTTCGACGTTAAGGCGACACGAGGGAGTGATTATTTCCTGACAATAACTGAAAGTAAGAAACGACAGATGGATGACGGGAGTTTTGTTTTCGAAAAACACAAAATTTTTCTTTACAAAGAGGATTTTGACAAATTTACAGAGGGACTTCAATATGTTATTGAGCATATCAAGTGCTTGCGCGAAGAATCTATTTCGGAGAGTGGAACACTTGAAGCTGTTGGTTTCGATGAATTTACAGATATTGAGTTTGATGAACTGAGCCTGTAATAAAATGGAAAGTGGAGGATTGAGAGTAAAGAGTTAGCTCTTTACTCTCATTTTTTGGTTCGCCCAGCATGGGTATATTCTAACGGGTGCAAGTCCCTGACACACCCTGATAGTGGGAAGTGTTTAGCCAAAGCCAAGGGTGTCCATCGTGAGATGGAATCTGAAGGA
>JAITVO010000111.1 GCA_031285765.1 Cytophagaceae bacterium
AAGTATTTGCCTAAGAAGATTCATGCGGTAACTGAAACAGGGTTTTTGATGAAACTCATCATGTTCATTTGGGCGTACACGTTTGATAAATTATACAAGCTGTAAATGGCAACTTAGGTTAAGTAAACATCAGTAGCGACGGCGAAACGATAACGTACACAACGAACAAGCCTTAGGGAGTAAATTATCAATGGATGTATCTTAATGCCAGCAACATTGATTAAAGTCAGAAAGGGGTAACAATACGGTAAAAACGGTGCCGTCCGGTATGCATTATTTTTAACAAACCGGGAACAGTTTATTGATTTGAGAGTGTTGTATAATAGATATATTATGCAACACTCTCATAAATTTTTCGCCACCCGATTGCTTTTTCTTTGCAAATAAATTACTTTTGCCGGCTGCAACCTGAAAGGACTGACAACAAAACCCTTTCATTTTTAGGCAGAGAAATAATTCAATGCAACTTTTTAAAAGTAAATTACTTATATGAATATTTCAATTGTAGGAACAGGTTATGTGGGCTTGGTTACCGGTACTTGTTTTGCCGAAACGGGCGTAAATGTTACATGTGTCGATATAGACGAAAAAAAAATTAACCGCCTCAAAGAAGGCATTATCCCGATTTATGAACCCGGACTGGAAACGATGGTGATTAATAATTTCACAAAAAATCGTCTGTGGTTTTCTACCGATATTAAGGAGGGTATCGACCTGTCGGAGGTTATTTTTATTGCGGTGGGAACGCCTCCGGGCGAGGACGGAAGCGCTGATTTAAAATATGTTTTGGAAGTAGCCCGCCAAATTGGGCGAAACATGAACAATTATGTGCTGGTTGTAACCAAAAGTACCGTTCCTATTGGCACATCCGTTAAGGTAAAGGCTGCCATACAGGAAGAACTCGAAAAACGGGGCGTTGAGATACCTTTTGATGTTGCTTCGAATCCCGAATTTTTGAAAGAAGGCAATGCTGTTGAAGATTTTCTGAAGCCCGACCGAATTGTGGTAGGCGTTGAAAACGAGCGTACCGAAAAACTGATGCGGAAACTCTATAATCCCTTTGTTTTGAACGGACATCCTATCCTTTTTATGGATATTCCTTCGGCTGAACTGACCAAATATGCTGCCAACTCCATGCTGGCAACCAAAATCAGCTTTATGAACGATATTGCCAATCTTTGCGAACTGGTGGGCGCCGATATTAATATGGTGCGAAAAGGTATTGGAACCGACACCCGTATTGGCAACAAATTCATTTATGCCGGAATAGGTTATGGCGGAAGCTGTTTTCCGAAAGATGTGAAAGCGCTGATTAAAACGGCTGACGATTACCGGTTTTCGCTGCGGTTGCTGAAAGCTGTGGAAGAGATTAATCACGACCAGAAAACGGTTCTTTTCGACAAGGTGAACGCTCATTTTAATAGAAACTTGCAAGGGAAAAATATTGCAGTGTGGGGATTGGCTTTCAAGCCTAATACCGACGACATGCGCGAAGCGCCTGCCGTTGTTATCATCAACCGGCTTTTGGAAGCCGGCGTCAACGTAAAGGCATACGATCCTATTGCTGCCGACGAGGCAAAAAAGATTTTTGCCGATAAAATAGAGTTCGGTAAAGACCCCTACGATGTGCTGATTGAAGCCGATGCTCTGTTGCTCGTTACCGAATGGACGGAGTTCAGGATGCCTAACTTCAAAGTAATGGAAAAACTGATGCGCGAGAAAGTAATTTTTGACGGACGCAATATTTACGACCCCGCCGAAATCATTGAGAACGGTTTTGCCTATTACGGTATAGGGCGAAAGTTTTAAAAAAACTGCATTTCTATATACATGAAGAATTTTTTTCTCGAAAATAAAGAATATTGTTGGAGAATTAAAAAAAAGAATTACCTTTGCACCGTCTTAAGCGGACGTGGCGTAATTGGTAGCCGTGCCAGACTTAGGATCTGGTGCCGAAAGGCGTGGGGGTTCGAGTCCCTTCGTCCGCACAAAATCCCAATACTGATACTCAGTATTGGGATTTTTATTGCACTCAAATATAACAATTTGGCATTGTTAATTTCATATATTGTATTATTTTTGTACCCAAAAAGAGATATGAATTGTCCAGGATGTGGAATTTAAACTATCATAAAGCTGGTTTTGCAGCAGGTCGACAACGATATAAGTGCAAGGATTGTCTGTACTGTTACACTGTAGAACGAAAATCAGATGTAAAGTCATCAACTACAAGACGTTTAGCGCTTGAAATGTATTTGGAGCGTTTGGGATTCAGAGCCATTGGCTACATTCTGAAAATAAGTTATGGTACAGTTTATCAATGGATAAAGAAATGGAATTGCAATTTGGACTTGCCCAAATGCGATCACCTGATAAAAGTAGTATAACTTGATGAGATGCACACATATGTCGGGCAAAAAAAACTACCGATGGATATGGATTGCTGTTGATAGATCTGGAAAAAAATATCTCTCTTTTGTCAGCGGAGATCGCTCAACACGAACAGGATTGAAGCTATGGGATAAACTTAAATATTTTAAAATT
>JAITVO010000155.1 GCA_031285765.1 Cytophagaceae bacterium
CTCTAAAAACTCAAAGTTCGAGGCTTGCGAGGCGATAAAAGCGCAGTTTACATGAACGTAAATGAGCATTTTATCGTCCGAAGCATAACGAAGAAATTGGAGTTTTTAGAGGTTCCCAATATTTGTGGTATATAAAGTCCCGCAGGGACGACACATCTTTAAACTGAGAGTGGAGAACGGAAAGTTGAGGGTTATTTTAATACGTTTTACATAACTCCCCACTTTCAACTCTACACTAACAAAGTGTCGTCCCATGCGGGACTTGATGTACCCTACCGTCATTACCGTAGATTAAAATCTACGGTTAATAAAGTATCGTCCCTGCGGGACTTTTAATACCACAAATATTTTAAATTGTTTGATAGCGGTTTGGTATCAACAGGATACATCCGGCTTTTGAAACTCTTTTTCCTTGTATTCATGTGGCGACATACCCGTGTAGCGCTTAAAATATTTGCCGCACAACCATATCGGTGGATTTCAGCAGCGCTTTAGCTTCGAGTATCATACGTTCATCAATCCAGCCGTTGGCGGTTTTACCGGTTGTTTCTTTAATTACTCTGGTAAGATGCTTGGACGTAAGGCACAGCTTGTTGGCATAAAATTCTATATTACGCAGCTGTTTATAGTGGGTTTGCACCAGCTGGATAAATTTTTCGGTAAGTATTTCGTAATGCGTCAACTTTTTGTCATTGTTCTGTTTGAGAATACTGAAACCAGTTCCGTAAAAAAGCGCCAGTGTGAGATGCCTTGCAACTTCCATGCTGTAAGTATTTTCTTTTGCACGAATATTTTTTTTCAGCATGTTATAGCTGGCGATGATGACTTTCAGTTCTTCCCTGTTCAAATTGATAACGGGCTTGTGGCGTAACGAAAGATACAGCTTGAGTTGCTCATGCCCATTGGGTAATAAACTGTTGCCAAAGTTTTTCGACATAATAATCCTGTAGCCCTCAAAATCATCACTGGCTGATTTGTGCTCCACAATTTGGTCGGGTAAAAAAACAATAAAACAGGGCGCAACAGCCTTTACATGTTTCAAATTGATAAAACATTCCATACTTCCTTTGGTACAGGTAATAACAAATGTAGCGTCTATCCTGCAAGGATGGCAGGGCGCAGGTTGAAGCAGGTTTTTCTCGAACAGAATAAAATCATTGCCAATAGCATCAACATCGGAGTTTTCGAACTTTTCGCGCCAATTCATAAAGGTGATAGCATTTTCCATATTATTCGTTTTTAAAACATTGCAAATATATACTAATATTTTGTATTGAAAAAATAAATGCGCAAAATTGACCAATCTTTGCGCCAAAATGACCTTGTGTAACGTAAATTAATGCTTTAATTTTGTTGCATCAAATTTATTAAAATACGACGACGGGAAAGCCGCCACATTATATACAACAGAATCGTAACTGTTCCTCAAAAAAATGCGGAGTGTAGCAGAGAACACTTATAAAAAACGGGCAATACCTGCAAAGCCGCATCAGAGCAGGAGGATGATTTTATTTTTTTTACTTAATTTTTTAGCAAAATGAAAAAAAATAATTTTGGACTTAACCGCCACAGTATTAATTGCAACAATAATTTTAGTTGCTTGCGAAAAGAGTCAAGTTTCGAATGTCGAATTTTCAGCAATGGAAGAACAGACATTGGCGAATCCTGCAAATCCTGATAATCCGTATGATTATTATGGTTTGATGCATAACGAATATGTAAGAAAGGTATTAGACGAAATGCCTGATTTATCAAACGTCAGTATTGACGAGCGCTTGTCTGTTTTGAACAGTACCATTCAAAATGTACTTTTAAAGGACGGCTTCATGATGACTAAATCAACCAATCTTGAAGACGGCGAAGAACTTATGGCTGCTATTCTATCTTTAATAGGAGATGCAGAGAATAGTTATGCTAATTTTATAGATACTCTCAATTTTGATTCTGAAACAAAACAACAGTTACAAATTCTTTTCAATGATGTTATTTCGATGTCGGAAAATAAAAATTTAACTGTTGATGACGTTTTAGACGCCGTTATTGAGTTTGAAAACAAGGTACTTAATAATGTCATTACAATTCCGGCTAATGACAGAGAGGCTTTTTTAGGAAGCACGTCAACTCTACGACATTCGCTTGCATTTTGGTATGATGAAATGGATATGGATGAAGGTAATGGCGATGATGAGATGGAACTCAGAGGAAATTGGTGGCGGTGGGCTATAGTAGGAGCCGCTGATGCCGCCGGGTATTTTTATGGTGGCGGTGGTTGGGAAGGAGCAGCTTTAGGCGCTAATTTTAGTCTCATCGCCTATGCCATCTTGTTTAAAATAATTCCTGCTCTCTCATGAAATTTATTTTTTCAATAGCAATATTTTTGTTGAATTGTTGTTACATAAACGCTCAACAAAAATGGTATATAGAGTCGTCAATAGGCAAGGCTGTTGAACGAAATAACAATTTTGATAATAGCATAAGTTTTACCTTGGGACGTGTTTTAGGTAAAAAAGATTACAGAATTGATATTTGGGGGGCTTATATTTTCGATAAAGATGCTAAAAACTCATTTTCAACAGCTGCTTTATTTACGACAGGCTCAATAATAGAATCCGACAAGTTAATATTGACTGCATCTGTCGGTGCAGGAATAAATAAATCCAACAATATAAGTTTGATTACCCCTTTGCGTGGTAAATTCGGTTACTGCATAACAAAAAATCTGCTATTGGGTCTTGATATTACGTCTTGTATCAATTTATCTGATCATAAAAACGATTCCTTTTCGAGTTTCGGATTATTTTTCGGATTCAAATTTTAGAGTTTGGCCTTTCTCTTAAAACAAAAAAGATGTTTCGGCAGTGCAGTTGAAGCATCTTTTTTGTTTTCTACAATTTCATAGCCGTACAAATGCATTATAATATCAAACTGCAATCAATAATATGTAATATTGCATCTTATACCAAGTCGCTATCAATAATACTAAAATGACAACAGATTATGTTGTTTGCAAAGTCCCGCAGGGACGACACTTTTTTTAAACTGAGAGTGGAGGACGGAGAGTTGAGAGTGATTTTCATACGTTCTCCACAACTCTCCACTTTCAACTCTTCACTAACAAAGTGCCGTCCCTGCGGGACTTTACAGACGGCATAATCTTATCTTATTATAAATACTGCTGATAGCGGTTTAGTATAAAACCGCAAAGTTCACAATATTTTAACACAAAGGGCACAAATATAACATTGCGCCCTTTGTGTTTATACCTTCGGAAACTCTTTATTAAACCTCTTCGGAAAATGGATTGATGGTTATTCTTTTTTTGGGCTAAAGCCGATTTATTTTTATACACTGTTGCCCGATTAAAAAAATGCTGTAAAGTCCCGCAGGGATGATACTATGAGCCAATGTGCCGTCCCTGCGGGAGTATTAATATTGCTAATATTTTATATTGTTTGACAGCGGTTTAGTATAAACCCTGTTAGCGCTTCCAAAACACAACATCACAAACCCAATTGAAGTTGCCATGTTTGGGTTTGCGATACTGATAATTATCGGCGGCTGCCGCTACTTCTGCTTGAATTGGAGTTTGTACTCGTACTGCTTTGCGACGTCGACTGCCTGCCCGACGAATTGCTGCTTTGCCTTGTCGGCGATGGCTGTACGCTTTGCTGACTACTTCGTCCCTGCTGGTTGGTCTGCGGGTGCGCAGTAGTTGTACCGCTTTGCGATTGCCTGCCCGACGAGCCGCTGTTTTGCCTTGTCGGCGATGGCTGCACGCTTTGCTGACCGCTACGCTCCGACGACTGGTTCGATTGCGGGCGAGTGGTTGTTCCGCTTTGCGAATTGCTCGGACGCGTGGTTGTTTGTTGCGGACGATTGAGCGTTTCCGAATTTTCGGGCTTTGTAGATGGACGCGTTGTTGTGCCTGTTGATTGCCGCGATCCGCGTCCCATACTCGTTGACGGACGTGTGGTTGTTCCCTGCTGCGTAGTCGATGGGCGCGTTGTAGTCGATGGTCGGGTTGTTGTCCCGCTTTGTCCCGTATTGGGGCGTGTATTGGTATTTGCACCCTCGCGTACTGTTGTGCCCGAACTTTCGGGGCGCGTTGATGGACGGGTAGTTGCCGTTCCTTGACGTGTTGAACTTCTCTGATTTCCGCTCTGACGTGTGTTGCTGTTTACAGAATATCTTTCGGGACGGGCACTGTTGCTGTAATTACGCGATTCGCGCGACGATGTCGCCGTTGTACGCGATGTTACCTGCTGCCTTGTCGAAGCAACCCCTGTACGTCGGCTGTTGGCATAAATATTGGTCGCCCGCCGCGTAGTATTAACAGGGCGTCGTATTACCTCGCGTCCGTAATGAATCGGTCGTGGCTCTGCAGTGGAGTATCCGTAGTAATGCGAATAGGGTACGCAGTAGGGTGGACGGTAAACCGCAGGTCCCCACCAGCCCGGACGGTGATAATGGTAATAATGGTGCGAAGGATAATAATGGCGCGGGTATCCGTAACCAAACCATCCGTAACCGCCCACTCCGTACGAAATGTCAATCGACCATCCGTACCACGGATTGTAGGTCATCCCAAATCCCCACGTGTAAGGACGCGGATAGTAATACCGTCCTCGCCACGGACGGTAGCGGTAGCCTGTTCCATACACAATCACATCGTTTGTAACGTAGCTCGACAAGTAGCCTGAGGTATATCCCACATAAACCACCGACGGCGTTGAATGGTAAATCTCTACATATTTAACATTATAAGCAGGCGAACTGGCAGGAATGTAAACCACCTGCACGGGACGGTAATCGCTTACATACCACGGTCCGTTGGGCGAGGCGGCGGTAAACCACACGCCGTTGTCCACCAGATAATATTTGTTTCGTTCAACAATAACGGTGTTTGAACTGTTCACCGCCATTTGCAGGTCGGTACCCTGTATCGGTTCAAATTCGGGCGAACCGTCGTACATTACATCGCTTGTAGCCGTGTTTCGGTCAACGGCAGCAGCTTTGGGCACCATCGCATCTCTCACGGCTTCCTTCGAGGCTTTGGTGCCTGCAATGCTTGCCAATACAACATCCTTTTCGGTTCCTTCGGGAATGTTTGCAAAATCGGCAGGAAGCTGGTCGGCAGGAATATAACTCCATGCAGCGTCCAATTTTGTGGCGGTGTACCAGCGTCCCGACAGCAGTACAAAATAAGCCTGACGACTGATGTCGAGCAGCAACTGATCTTCGGTATTACTCACGTACAGCAGATTAGTTCCCTGAATTGGTGAAAATGCAGGCGAGCCTTCGGTTTGAATCAATTCGGCAGGCACTGTGCTTACAAGCACTTTGGGATAAAAATCGCCCGTCGCTTCAGCAGCCGCTTCTTCGTCGGAAGTCTTCAACGAGTTTGCCGCAGTTGTAACAGCATTCGGAATGTTTTTTTCGGGTATAAAGCCGTCGGTGGCTTTCGCCGATTTGTACCATAGAGCGCCATTTCCCAAATAAAACATGTTTTGATATTTCAGCAGCAGGAAAGGCGTATTTGCTACCATTTCCACGCCTGCGGTTTCAGTCGCCATCAAAACAGGGTCGCCGTCGATGTTTACCAGCAGCGTGGTTTCGGAAGCATAATATACTTTGGGCGGCGTATGACTGATGCCTGCCGCAAGTTCTTTCTCGCGTTCGGCATTCTGTTGAGCGGTGCGAATTTCGTTCATCGACATTTCTGGTTGACGGGCGTTGATAGCATCTTCAATTTGACCAGCCAAATCGTTTAGCTGTTCGGTAGTAATACCGTCGGGAAAGCGAATATCGTCCACAACAGTTCCCCACAGATTTACCTTGTCCTGCGAGCTGCCGTTGCGCAATTTTGCAGTTCCCCATATCGAACCGAAAACAGGCGTCTGTTCGTTTTCTTCGGTTACTGCAATAGCTGCGCGAAACGAAATTTCGTCCGACTGATATGCTTCGATTGCAGGTTTGAAAACAGTAATTTTATGTTCGGGACTTTCGGATGTTACAGGCCACGATTGACCAAACATGCCCATCGGAATCAAAAAGCATAAAAACATTATTGCTTTCAGGCTTTTCTTTTTTTTGGAATAGAATTGAATTGTTGCCATGTTGTATAATTTTATTGAGGATATGCAATTTTCGTTCCAAATAATTTAAAGTGAGGATTACGTCCTGTATTCGATTATTATCATACTACTTTTTCAGCTGCTCAAGTTAGAGCCTTGAAAAAGCTAAAATTTAGCTTTTTCGATTTATACAGGCAATGCCAAGCGTTTCCTGCGGTTATTAAGATTAAGCGCTTACGTACTATGTGTAAAGGTGCATTGCGATGCGTTTTTGCACATGCCACCGGATAAATATGAGAGTTATGCTCATTAAACTACTTAACTAAGTTTTGGGAAATACCATTATTTTATTGATTGTTGAAAAGAGCTCTTTTTGAAATGTACGAGAGTTCCATTTTGGTTGAAAAGACTTCCCCAAAATTATGAAAAATTCCATTTTAATGGACAGGAAACGCCAGCAATGTTCTATTTTATCTGTGGAACTGTTACGTAAAATCATAAATTTGATATATAATGACACTATACCTAATGTTATAGAGCATGAATTAATTATGCTCACTTGCTTGCTTCTCGGTATTATAAACTCATGTTACGCAGTAATTACTTTTGGTAGCCTTGAAAAGGCTTAATTTTTCATAACCGCAAGCTGGTCGCTGAGCTTGTCGAAGCGGAGCATACTGTTATGAAAAATTGGGCTTTT
>JAITVO010000187.1 GCA_031285765.1 Cytophagaceae bacterium
AGCATGGAAGAAAAGCCAAAAGAATATTCAAGTATGGGCTGGAGGAAATAGCAACGTGCTTGCTAAATCGCTGCCTCAAAGCTAAATTTGATATATTTCAGTTTTTGTCATGTACTTAAAATTTCTCCACAAAACACTTTTAGTTTTCATTGCAAAACTGCAATCTTCAATCCAATTTTAATACAGCAAGAAACGCCTTTTGAGGCACTTCCACATTCCCCACCTGTTTCATTCGTTTTTTTCCTTTCTTCTGTTTTTCGAGCAGTTTGCGCTTACGACTGATGTCGCCGCCGTAACACTTGGCGGTAACGTCTTTGCGTACAGCTTTTACGGTTTCGCGTGAAATAACTTTTGCTCCGATGGCTGCTTGAATGGCTACGTCGAACTGCTGACGCGGAATGAGCTCTTTCAACTTCTCGCACATGCGTTTTCCCAAATTATAGGCATTATCGACGTGCGTAAGTGTTGAGAGTGCATCAACGCTTTCGCCATTGAGCAGAATGTCTAACTTTACGAGTTTCGACGGACGGAAACCCGTTGTATGGTAATCGAACGACGCATACCCTTTCGAAATGCTTTTCAGTTTGTCGTAAAAATCGAAAACAATTTCGGCAAGAGGCATATCGAACTCAATCTCAACACGGTCGGTTGTCAGATAGTGCTGTTTCACAAGCTCTCCACGCTTACCGAGACAAAGCGTCATGATGTTGCCGATAAAGTCCGATTTTGTGATAATCTGCGCTCGGATGTATGGCTCTTCAACCGTTTCGAGCACACCCACGTCGGGCAGGCTCGAAGGATTGTTTACCTCAACCACATCGCCCTTTTTGGTGTAAGCAAGATACGGAACGTTGGGCACGGTGGTAATTACGTCCATATCAAACTCACGGTCGAGCCGTTCCTGAATAATCTCCATGTGCAACAGCCCAAGGAAGCCGCAGCGAAAACCAAACCCGAGCGCTACTGACGATTCGGGCTGAAAGGTAAGCGAAGCGTCGTTCAGTTGAAGTTTTTCCATCGAAGCGCGTAAATCTTCATAATCATCGGTATCAATCGGGTAAACGCCTGCAAAAACCATTGGCTTTACCTCCTCAAAACCTGCTATGGCTTCGCTGCACGGACTTTTTACGTGGGTAATGGTGTCGCCAACTTTGACTTCGCGACTTGATTTAATGCCTGAAATGATATATCCCACATCGCCCGTTTTTACTGTGTCGCGCGGAATCAGTCCCAAGCCGAGAATCCCTACCTCGTCGGCGTCGTACTGCTTGCCTGTATTCACAAATTTTACCGCGTCGCCTTTACTTATTTCACCGTTAATAATTTTAAAATAAGCAATAATTCCGCGAAACGAATTAAAAACCGAGTCGAAAATCAATGCCTGCAAAGGAGCTTCGGGTTCGCCCGTTGGCGGAGGAACAAGCTCAACGATGGATTCAAGTATTTCTTCGATACCCAACCCTGTTCTCCCGCTTGCGCGAATGATTTCGCTGCGACGGCATCCTATCAAATCAATAATCTGGTCTTCTACCTCTTCGGGCATAGCGCTGTCCATATCCATTTTATTAAGAATGGGTATAATTACCAAGTCGTTATCAACAGCCTGATACAAATTGCTGATGGTTTGCGCCTGAATGCCCTGCGTTGCATCCACAATGAGCAAAGCGCCCTCACACGCGGCGATAGAACGCGAAACTTCGTAAGAAAAATCGACGTGTCCAGGAGTGTCAATCAAATTCAGAATGTAATTTTCGCCGTTATAATTGTATTGCATCTGAATGGCTTTACTCTTGATGGTAATTCCGCGCTCGCGTTCCAAGTCCATGCTGTCGAGCACCTGCGCCTGCAAATCTTTTTCCGAAACCGTTTTTGTGTATTCCAAGAGCCTGTCAGCCAAAGTGCTTTTGCCGTGGTCAATGTGCGCTATGATGCAAAAGTTTCTTATATTATTCATCTAATATGTTTATTAATTTGCGGTTTATACACCTGATATTCATTGAACAACAATAATAAAGAGTGTCGCAATTCGGGTGCAAATATATTGAAATTCATTCATATTTCAGTAGTTTAAATGATTAAGATTGGAATTATTTGCAACAAGGTTGCAGGAGCGTTTTCACGCCCTCGCACAGATGCTCTTCACCGAGCGGTGAAAGCGGATTCACCTATTTGAAATAGAGATTTTGGGGAAATATAACAACTATAAACTCATGTTACGCGGGTTGTTATTATTTCAAATTTTTCAGTATAAAAATTATCTTCGGATACGCTTGCCGAACTTTGGCAAGTGTAAAATTATCTACGGCTACGCTTGCTGAACTTTGGCAAGTGTAAAATTATCTACGGCTACGATTGCCAAACTTTGACAAGTGCAAAATTATCTACAGCTACGCTTGCCGAACTTTGGCAAGTGCAAAATTATCTTCGGATACGCTTGCCTGACTTTGGTAAATGCAAAATTATCTACGGCAGTTTTATCTTTACGTAACATCAGTTATAAATCAACATAAGATTATGCCATTTGCAAAATCCCTGCAGAACATCACTTTTTCACAGTGGAACACGTCATACAAACCTCAAAACCAGCCCTATCACAGCACACTTCGCGAACAATCTTTTTCATCTGCTCCATTGTTTGCGGAACCGTACTGTCGGGGTGAAGTATTATATTTCGGAGCAAGAAAAACAGGTTATAAGAATGTTATACTCTTCGGGAGTAAAATCGGGCTTAAAAAAGGAAGTTTTTATAAAAGAGATGGGGATTGATTATTAAAATGATAGACAAAGACAAATGGCAACGAATATACTTTTAAACTGTTTTCCGCCAGCATTTACAGCGAGCCTCAATTCAGCATTGTTGGCGTTAATGTTTTTTTGTATTTTGATAAAGTGGTAAAATACGCATAATATACATGATATACAACTATTTATTGCACTCAAATATATGTTGAAAAGTGCATTAAAAATATATTTATCTAAAAAAACTATCCGAAATATTTGGGGACATCCAAAGAAAACGATTATATTTGGCAACACTTTTCAAAGTATTTAGAGTAGTCAATACCAACAATGAACAAAACATGTTTACTACAGGCAAAATATTATTGAAGATGAAAGATGCAGTTGCAGCGCTTCTGCAATTGCCAATGTTTTGCCTGCCACCGTTATCTGCCTGTATTTTGTTACTTCCGCATGTTTTTAAAACAAAAAAATCAACGGCAATATTTTACAAACAACCAGACATCTGGATGTTGTGCAAAAACAACTTCAACTGAGTTTGATAAGCAGCCTAAATTATGAACGAATAAGTGAAATGCAATGTCGAAACAAATATATTACGATGTTATGAAAAAAATGAAGTTTAAAGACTGGAATTATTTGATATGTGCAATTATTGCATTGGCAGGTGTGACATTAAAAGTATTGCACTATAATGTCGGAAATATTATAGTGCTGTCTTGTTTGGCTTGGTTTTTTTTGGTAGGATCATTTGTGAGAGTAAAGAGCAAATGATGTTTTTAATATAATAATTAACAATATGGATAATAATTAAATTTAATATTATAAAGGGCTGGTAGTTGAAAAAATTAATTTTAAACAAAGAAGATGTTGCTAATTTGAATGACCACGAATTGTCGCCTTGACTTAATATATTTATAAAAAAGATATGATATTAAACCAATGGGTGGTGTTTTCCAAAGTATGCTCAATCATATATATCCATAATTGATATAAAAGAATGCTAAATCAAACGCCTTGAAGTGATTTACCATCTTTTTAGAAAAACAGCATGTCTTTCTGAATGCTCGCCTGATACGATGCCTTAACCTGCAATTATTCCTTTCTATTCCCATAATATTCTTCTTTCCAATAACGTGATTGTCTGCATTAAAGGCTGTACAGAAACTTTTCCAGTCATCAGTGCAGATTCTTGTAAAGGTAATGCCAAGCTCAGACAACTTTTTTCGTAATAACCGGACTGTTTTCAGGTTGCGCTTACCCCCAACATAAGCCACTATTTCACCACTTTCACGATACATATGCATAGATGAGCCATACTTTATTGTATTTCCTTTCTACATAAACTCAAAACTCATCGACTTCCAATGATTCATCATGAGTCTGTTGCGGTTTTATGACGTATTTTGATTTGACCAGCGCCGACAAAACTTTCCTGATGCTTGTTCATTTTATGGCAGAAATATCCCTGATGCCAATGCCTCTGACAAGCATTAACAATATACGGCGCGGAATCTCTGAATGACATCCATTATAGAATAAGGCGTGGTCGCCGATGGTTATTGAGTTCATCGAAATATGAATTGACGATGACAGAATTTACGCATATAGTTTTGCTTACTATTGATTTTCTTACCGTTTTTCTTTACTTTTGAACTTTGGCAATTAGGACAATGATGGGTGATTTTTATTTGCATATACAAAAATAGTACATTCTTATCTAATTGTCAAATATTTATAGCAACATACTTTTTACATCACCACCCATAACTTTTCCAATAATCGGAAGCGAAATTATTAATATTCATACATTTCAATGTACACCATAGCTTCAATCCTGTTCGTGTTGAACGATCTCCGCTGACAAAAGAGAGATATTTTTTTTATGACTGATTTTCATTTAGATATCTTGAAAACCATTGGGAAACCATTGGTAAAGGCACATTTTCAGGCAATGAAATCTCCGATAATTGAAGCAATCATACGGCTCATTTTGTCTGTGCACTTCGTGTGTAGTACTACAACATTGTGAATCGCAAGCAAATATTGAAGAGTGAGGCTCGTTGGCAAGCACATCCAATCTGGTGCCTGCAATGTGTTTACTTGTCAGCGCCTGAACAAGGGCTTGTTCATCATCTACCACTCCGCGTGCTGTAATTAACAATAATTGCCAAAATATTTTAAATTATTTGATGACGATTTGGTATTCAGCAGCATTTATAAAAACTGCCATTTTTTTCAACTACCACTTGCATATCCCCTGCATTAAAATTACTTTTGTCGGCTATTGGTAAACAAATACTTTTACAGATATACGCCTGCAAAAAATAACAGACTTAATATGAATAATCAGAAGATTGCGTTTTATACACGGACCGTTGTTTTTATAATGTTTAACACGATGGCGACGGTTTTGTGGGGACAGCAGAGCATACAGGAGTTTGTGTCGCCCGACTTGAATACTGTCCGTCTGCATCGCGAAGGATGGAATCTTGCGCATCCCATTATACAGTTGAAAGGCAACGAGCAGCTTCAACTGTCGTTTGACGAACCGGGGGGCAGCGTAAAAAACTATCACTATTCCGTAACGCTGTGCGATGCCAACTGGGTAGAATCCATCCTGATGCCTACCGAGTATTACACAGGCATACTTGTTAATCCCATTCTTGATTATTCCTACTCGTTCAACACTACTTTCGATTATGTGCATTATAATCTTGTTTTTCCCGAAAGTGAGAACCGGATTATGATGTCGGGCAACTACGTTATAAAGGTATTTGAGGATTACAACGAGAAAGTGCCTGTGCTGATAAAGAAGTTTATGGTGGTCGAAACCGTTGCTTCAATCAGGGCGCACATCAGGCATACAGCGCAGTCGTCCATCAGGGAGTCGCATCAGGAAATTCAGTTTGAGGTTGAACACAAGTCGTTCGACATTCGCAACCCTGTTAATGAAGTTACGGCAACCATTATCCAAAACGGACGCATCGACAATATGATTACAGGGTTGCGTCCCCAGTTTTACGGTAATGGTACGATGGATTTCAATTACATGCGCGAAACATTGATGGAAGGCGGCAACGAGTTTCGATATGTGGACTTGCGCAGCGGGCGTTTTGTTGTAGATAATGTTCGCGAAATGCAGTACGTTGAGCCGTTTTATCATGCAAAACTTTCGACCGACCACTCACGAAAAACCGAGCCATACCGATTCCGCCGCGACTTGAACGGACGCTATCACATCGAAGTACGCGAATATGAGAATTACGATACCGAAGCCGATTATTTTTTTGTTCATTTCCGCCTGTACAGCAACTTTGCCGAGCCGTCCGAGAAAGTTTATCTCAACGGCGAGCTTACCAACTGGATGCAGACGCCATTTTCGGAAATGAGCTACAATCCGCTTGAAAAGTGCTACCAGCTAACGCTTTTACTCAAACAGGGTTATTACAATTATCAGTATTTGACTGTTAAAGATGGCGAAACCAAAGGCTCGCTTTACAACTTTGAGGGCAACTTTGAACAGACCGAAAACGACTATCTGATTCTGATATATTATAAAGGCGTAAGCGACCGCTGCCATCGGCTGATTGGTGCCGAAACATTTAATTCGGTGGGACAGTAACATTTATCTATCAAACATAAGAAACTTTGAACATTTAATTCGGAACTTTGAACTACTTATCAAGTTTCTGCTATACTATGAACATTGCAAAAAAACTAAGGCAAACGCACAAAATTTTCAGCAGTTACGTTTATCAGCACAATTGTTTGTGAAAAGCATAGAGCCTCATTTACAAAACAGCAACCTCATTACATCATTTGCACGACCCATAAAAACATAGCCATTGAGGTTGTTTTATTAGCAAAATGAGGTTTTATTGATAACTCATTTTGCCTAAAAAAACAACATAATTTTCATGTGTTTGCCTTGTTGTTTTGTGATATTCTAAGACTTATGTTTTAAAGCAATTTATACCACTGAAACATGCTGTTTCAATTCCCGATTACCTTCTATAACTTCCGCTTCTGCTTGATTTTTGACTGTAAGATTGACGGGTTCTATTGTAAGTTCTCCGGTTGAAACGCGAATCATTTCTGAAATTACTGTTCTTAAATATATAAGTTACACCAATTGTACCGGTATAATAAAAATCGTTACTCTTGGTGGGGTAAATTTCATCTACAAACGGCCATACAAACCACGAGTCGTGCGCATCCAATTTATCGGAAAAAGCATAAGCTCCTGCAAATTCCAAATTGATTTTAAATTGAGGAGCTATCCAGATAGATGTTCCGCCACCAAATCCTACAATCCTCGCAATACCCGAAGCATCTCTCCATTTACCATTTACACCTACCCCCGTTTGCTCTCCGTAACCGGCAGGTCCCCACATTTCGGTAGCATTGAAATAATTAATGCCCGCCTGCAACAATACGTAAGGCTGAAATGTTCTTTCCCTGAAATACCCCAGCGCGTGATTTAAAAAACTATAAGTGCCACCAACAGTCCATTCCACATAAGAACCTGTAAAATTAGCAAATTCAGGTCCATTCCCATCACTCAACTGAGCACCTTTCATAGTTGTGTACATCAATTGAGTTCGCAACGAAAAGTATGGGTGCATCTCCCGCTCAAAAGATATACCTCCTCCCGAAAGATACTGAATACGCGACCTGTCAACCAAGTCGCCATAAAACATGCTAAGGGCGCCTTTGCCTGTAACGGATAAACCCTTCAAAAAATTAGAAGAATTGCCTCTATAACTGTATTGGGAGTAACTTACTGTTCCAATCAGCAAAATCACTATTAATAATCCCCATTTCTTATTGTTTGTACGCATCAGAATTAATTCTATTGTTTTGAAAATTCCTTGAAATCCTGAAATGTCCCTGATAAAACTTTAAAAACTTCGCCAGCAAAAATAAAAAAAATATTACACTCTGCACGATTTTTCCGAAGAAACTATTTCATTTATGTTTGAACAGAGTGAAAACCGAAATAATATTTTATTGGAACAATCGCCATGAAATCCTGTTAAATCGCGGGCTTCATCAAAATAAAAATATTGATGACGTTTGTGTTAAACCGTTGGTTAATTGTTAAAATTTATCAGCATTGAATTTAAAAACAGTTGTATGTCGAAAAGATTCATTTGGACGTACAACAGGACTTGGAAAATTGAGCTTATTAGGAGAATCGGGAAAATACTGCGTTTCGAAACAGAATCCGTCGAACCTACCGTATTTTTTATTACCGCGTCCATGTGCGCCGTCTAAATAATAAGCCGTATAAAACTGCATTCCGGGTGAAGTGGTAAAAACCTCCAGTGTTCTGCCCGATTCCGTATCTTTTGCAACAGCGGCTCTTGCCAGCGAACCGTTGCCATTCAACACATAGTTATGGTCGTAAGCATCTTCAGCCAAATCATTCAAACGCTCGCCTATTTTACGGAATGTCATAAAATCAAATGGAGTTCCCTTTACGGAAGCAATTACGCCGGTCGGAATATTTTCAACACTTTCGGTATAATTGTCGGCATTAATCATCACTTCGTGGTTCAGAATATTTTCTTTCAGCCCGTTCAAATTAAAATAGGTGTGATTGGTTAAATTGAC
Organism: Cytophagaceae bacterium; assembly: GCA_031285765.1. Lineage (GTDB taxonomy): Bacteria > Bacteroidota > Bacteroidia > Bacteroidales > Marinilabiliaceae > WRMI01. The sequence goes on from JAITVO010000187.1 coordinate 8,359, forward strand.
GATTGTTGGTTCATCGGTTTCAGCATAATAACTGATAACAAGTTCATTGTCATCAGTTAAATTGTAAGTGATGGTTACATCAAGATTGCCGGGGTAACCTTCGTCCATATCGGGGCTTTTGAGCGAAAGTTGCAATTTCCGGTTTTCGCCTTCGCCAACGATTTTGGCATCCCATATTTTTCGGCTAAAATTTATAATGCCGCCGTGCAGATGATTTTTTCCGTTATTGGCTGCCAGTTTGTAAGTTTTTCCGTCAAGCGTAAATTCACCGTTGGCAATGCGGTTGGCAAAACGTCCCGGAGTTCCGCCAAGACAGGGATTATTGGCAATATATTCCGGCGAAAGATATTCTTCGGGCGTTTCCAGTCCGAGAGTAATTTCTTCAAATTCTCCGTTTTTATCGGCTGTTCGAATACTTGTAATCGTTGCGCCAACATTGGTAATTTTTACGGTTGTACCGGCTTTATTTTCCAGTTTGAAGTGATACAGATTTTCGCCTGTACTAAGCATGGATGTTGTATGTTCAATCTTCATGACATATAAAATTTAGATTATTAGCGAAGCCAAAAATAAAAAAATAATTTGGATATATCCACATCGACAGCATTATATTAACAATTTTGAATAAAGTAACAGGAAAATCAAAGGCTTTATCAACGAATAAAACTACTTATTTATTCTCGTTTATAATTTTCAGGAGTATATTTTCTATATTTGCCACCAATTATTTCCAAATAACGCAAAAAACAATGCAACCCAAACTTTCTGTTATTACCGTTAATCGGAACAATGCCGAAGGACTGAAGAATACAATCATCAGTGTTGTGAATCAAACATTCAAAAATTATGAGTTTATTATTATCGACGGTGGTTCGACCGACAACAGTGTAGATATTATTAAAGAATATGCCGATAAGATAACATATTGGGTTTCGGAGCCCGACCGCGGTATTTTTCACGGGATGAACAAGGGTATAGCAAGGGCGCAGGGCAAGTATGTTATTTTTATGAATTCGGGCGACTGTTTTTTCAGCGAAAACACAGTTGCCGCTGTCTTTGCAGGGAACCTTGCAGCCGATATTATTGCCGGCAATGCCATGATGGAGGCAAAAAGATACAGACTGAAGAAAAGGCTTCCCGCAAAAATAACCTTTTACTATTTTTTCAGGCGCAACTCGCTGTGCCATCAGGCAACTTTTATTAAAAAAACGCTGTTTGACGAAGTTGGGCTTTACGACGAAACGCTAAGGATGCAGGGCGACTGGAAGTTTTTCCTGCTGGCAACAGCGCGGTACAATAAAAAGATTGATACTGTTAATGAATACATTGCTTTGCGGCAGCCGGACGGTATTACCGACTTAAAAATGTGGAGCGAGCTGCGAAACCGCGAAATTTACGACACACTGATGCAGCATTTTCCCTTTTTCTACGACGACTACTGCCGGTTTCACAGACTCGATAAGTATTCGTGGCGCGGGCTGTGGCGTTTTGTAAAACGGACTGTACAAAGCGTAATGGTACGGACGCTCAACTGAACGCGGCAAATCTGTTTCAGTTCCTCTCGAACAGCGATCTGTCGGGCAAAATGGAATCGAATGCCTTGCAGGTACGGATTTTAACATCGTCAAAATCCAGAAATGACAGCCGCTCGTTATCATTAACTACAATAATGTTCCGTTTTTGCTTCCGGATAGCATCTGTCATGTTGTTCAGCTGTGCTTCGGTTGCCGGATGGTAGGCAACCGAGTCTGCCTCAACATTCCCCACCGTAAAACGGTTTTCCATCAGCTGCCAGTAGCGGTATAAATACTGTGTATTCTCCAGTCCGGTTCTAAAACGGTATTTTAATGAGTTAAAAACAGCCGCTCCCTCCCTGTTCCACACCTTTGTTAAGGTTGATTTAAGAAGTGGCTGAGGCAGATGATGGTCGTAAAAACCTGTAAATTCGGGCCACCACATTAATAAAAAGTTCCGCACGAGGTGTTTGCCATTTGCCGGACTGAACCATTTGAAAATATGGCTACGCATTACATTGCGTTTGTTAAAGTTACGGTTGATTATTTCGAGGTTACACATACAGTTGGTTGCCAGACTTCCACTGCTGTACGCATTCATGGCACACAAATCAACAGGCAGTCCCTTTCTGAAAAAACGCTCGGGTTTTATATGATTGACAATAAAAAAATCGTCGTTGAAATAAACAAACTGTTCCGACAGGTCGGGGATTAAATGCAGAAACATCTCAATCGGAAAGGGGCTGAATGTCGGAAGTAACTCTTCGGGTATATACTCCCCGTGAAACACCGTTCTCAGTTTGGGATGATCCGTATTCAGCCACTCGGGCAGCTGACTCGGGGAGGCAACTATCAGAAATACCCTGTCAACCCACGGCGCAAACTTTTCGACGCCGCGAAACCAGTAGTGAAGATTATCCCAGTCGCGAAAGCGGCACTCGCGTTTTTCGCCTGTTTCTATCAGCGAATATTTCTCGTAATCGGCTCTCCATGCGGGATCTTTGTCGTTAACCCAAGTAATTACAAAATCCATATTGTTAAAAATTAATTTGTGGAATTGCGAACTTCATGTTTGATACACAGTATTTATATTATTGTTGAATATTGAGTTTTGCAAGTTGTGTACAATATTTTTATTTAACTCAACTAACTTAGACCTGTCGGTGTACATCTCAAATATTTTTTTCTTCAGTTCTTTGCAGTTTGACTCTATTATGCAATTCTCCATACCTTTCAATAAATCTTTAGCGCCAACGCGACTGCTCACAATAACGGGTACTCCATAACTCAATGCCTCCAGCACCGTAAAACCGTATGTGTCGTACCCTATACTTGGAGCAACAAACAAATCGGTATCATCAAAAATAGTATTTAATTCATTTGAAGTAAAAGCATTATTTACTTCAAAGTAATCTCTTTTGATACTTATTTTACAGTAGAGTTTCAACTTAAAATTACGATGACCTTCGTGCCATAATTCATCAAGCGCTGTTATCAATAATCTAAATCCCTTGAGGGGCATTGTAGATGCCAAGTAGGTTATATGGAGTTTTAAACTGTTAAATACTTTTATCTTTCTGTTGTCCGAAATATTACGATGCGTAATGCCAACAACTTTTCCTGCAATGTCCGGAATAAAATATTTGAATATTTTTTCGGACACGGTGGAGTTAAAATGAATAATATCCATTTTTCTAAACATTGAAACATAGAAATTTCTCAATTGTTTATAACGCTGGCTGTCGTTTCCGGAATCTTCGATTATTTGTGCTTTTTGTCCGTCAAAAAAATTTGCGCGATGACTATGACGTAATATTTTTACAAGTGGATTATTCTTTATTTTTCGATAAAAACTTGATTGCAGCAGATATATTTTTTTCAGAGAAATGGCTGTTTGATTGCATATTTCGCAATTGTAGCACTCGGTATCGTTACACACATCTCCGTTGTAAAATAATGTTACTTTCGCACATATTCCAAAATAATCATGAGTTGTGTATATCAACCGTATTTTCATACTCTTTGCAACATCCAAAAATTCTTTATGCATCCCCATAAGCGTATGTATATGAATTATATCAGGATGCAATTCGTGCAAAAAATCACTGTAAACCTGCATATCACAAGCAGCTGTATATCTGTCAATATCCTTTATTCCTTCGTCTAAAGGAACAGGTAGAGGATTTATTATTTCGTAAGAGGCAACCTTATTATTGGTTTTATGCTTTTTTATTGATGTTTTACGGCAAAAAAGGCGAATTTGCCCTGCCCATATCATGCCAACCTGATTTCCCTGTTCAATCTGGCTCTGCATCAAGTCCACACAATATTTGGTTAATCCCCCGCTTCTGTATGGTGGAAAACCTAAACTGTAGTGTAATATGTTCATTTTTTTAGGATTATAAATTAACAAAAGTTTCTTCGATTTTTCATGAAGTTTTTTTATCGTTTACACAAGTAATTACAAAACCCATATAAAAAAGTTTTCAGGCTGCAAAGGTAGTAATTTTAAGTCTAATGCCCAAGTCTAAAAATTTATCTATTTGTTTTTTTAAGTATTGTATTTTGCTGTAATTTTGGCTTGTCAAATCGAAACAAGAACGGGCAATTCTGGAGTGTAATCCGTCAGGGATAGATTTGACTTTGCCCTGTATTTACGCGAAGAATTGTCTGACGAAAGCAAATAGATAGAAATATTTGACAATACACTTCTTCGTCAAATTATATTATCCCGACATGATAGCATCCCTTTATAAATTGCGATGACAAATAGAATTTCTATTCAAATAGTTAAAGCAAAAAATTTCGCTTAAATATTTTGAAGGCGACAATGAAAACGCAATTAAAATACAGATATTCTACACTTTAAGCGTTAATTTATTAATGAAAATTATTCGAAAAACAACATATAAATGAGTTTTGTAAAATGCGGTTTTTAATTATGTCCATCTCTGCAAATTTCTCGAAAATTCTGACAAATACTGGCGTAAAAGTACAATGAAAATTGAACAGATGCACCTGTTTTGAGGAGGTACTTTTTAAAAAGTTATATTATGATTTTTCAATAATTCAATAAACAGATTTTCATGTTAAGAAAACAACAATTTTTAAGTTTATCGGACAATGAAGACTTGTAATTGTTAATTAGTTATTGACTAATTCGATTTTTTTCAAATAAAATCAATTTTCGTAACGCAAAATAATCTATTTTTGTCCCGTAAAGATTTTCTGAAGAAACAAAGCAGTGTAAATCTACGTTATCTGTATTTCTTCATGGTAATAAACACAAAAACAGCCTAATCTTATGAGTTACAACAGACGTGATTTTTTCAAAAAAGGGATGATAGGGGCGGCGACTGTCGCTATTGGTACGCAGTTACCATTGCTCTCGTCGTGCGCAGAGCCATCGGCACAAAACAAGAAGACTGAGGTGAATGTACCTTTACGACTTTCGTTTCAGGAGGGGATTATCGAAGGCGAATCGCTTAACGCGAAGTTCGATAGCATGGAACAGCTTGGTGTTACTGGCTTTGAGCCGAGCGGCAGCGGACTGGTTGAGCGTGTTACCGAAATTCAGGAAGCGCTAAAAGGACGTAATATACATGTCAGCGCTATTTGTGCAGGATTCAAAGGCTTTTTGTTGAGTACCGACAAAACTGTGGTTAATGAGTTTATCACATCCTACAAAGCGATTATTGTAGCCGCAGGCGCATTAGGAGCCGCCGGTGTAGTGATGGTGCCGGCTTTTAATCATCAGCAGCCATGTCGCCCGCATACGCCCGAAACCCGCGAATGGTTAGTAGGACTGCTGAAAGAGTTGGGCAACTTTGCGCTGCAAAACGGTACAGCTGTAATTCTCGAGCCCCTGAACCGCAACGAAGCCTTTTATCTGCGGCAAATTGCCGACGCCGCGTCTATCTGTCGCGAAGTGAACAGCAAAGGCGTTACCTGCATGGGCGATTTTTGGCACATGACGTTTGAAGAAACAAGCGATTACGGTGCATTTCACGCCGGTGGCGATTACCTTTCGTTTGTACACATCGCGAGCCGCAAAACCCGCAGTATGCCGGGCGAAGATGGCGACGCTGATAATTATATCGCAGGCTTCAAAGCATTGAAAGAATTGGATTACAAGGGATATGTCAGTTTTGAGTGCAGCTCAAGTGGGGCACGACGCAAAACAGTTCCAGCCGCCGTTAAACTATTGAACAAGCAGTGGGAGATGGCGTAAATTTTGGAGAATATAAAAACGTATAGGCATGATATACCGCGTTTTTACTGCGAACTTTGTTATCAGTAAAAGTAGAGCGGATGTGGATGTGAATGTCCTGCCTTTAAGAAAATGAGCAAAATCGGCTTATGTTATTTTTGATTGGCTAAATTTCTTTAGGGATTGTCGCTTGATAGAAAATGTAATGTGTGAATCGTGCATTCTATTAGGGATACATCCTTAACAGAATGTAGCGCTTTGTGGTACGATTGCTTTCTACCGAGCAATACATTGGCTAATGCCGAACTCCGTTTCCTATTGTAATGCGTAACATCAGTAAATAATATGAATTAATTATCCTCACTTGCTTATAGTTAAATAACTCATGTTACGCAACAATTACTTTGTAGTAGCCTTGAAACGACTTAATATTGATTTCGCCGATTTTCAATTCATAACCGATAGCGAGCGAAACATTACCTGCGGACGGTAGGGGTGTGAATATTCTGTCCTTTGGACAGCGGAGCAGTGTAGTCGTTTTCCGTAGAAACGCAAATCCTTGCGTCTCTGCTCGCATAACGAAGTATCTCTCATTCCGTCCCATACGGGGTGAAGGGCGTGAAATAACTCTGATTTCAACAAACATTTGCTCTTATAAATACAGTCATCAAAATAAGTCTATAATTTTATTAATTTATCATTAATACCACTGTTTTTTTTACATCATTTCTTACTTTTGTGGCGTTTAATTTTTAGCAAAATATAATATGAAGAAAATATTATTTGTTTCCGTATCTCTCTTATTCTCCTTTATGGCGTTATCATTTGGGCAGGTAGGGGAAAAAAGTCTTAAACGGAAAGTGGCTATCGGGCGCTTTTCAAACGAAACACAGTATGCAAAAAGCGTATTTTACGACAAGGACAATGACCCAATGGGCAAGCAGGCATCCGATATTTTATCAACACGGCTGGCGGCTTCCGAAAAATTTCTCCTTATCGAAAGGCAGGATTATGACAAAATAGTAAGCGAGTTGAACACAAGTGGAGGCATTTCGGATAATATCGGAGCCGACTACCTCATCATCGGTTCCATAACCGAATACGGGCGAAAAACCGTAGGGACACAAAAGGTGTTTTCGAGCAGTAAGGAGCAGGTGGTAGAAGCGGGGGTAAGCATACGTCTTGTGGATGTTTCGACAGGAATGATTGTTTACAGCGGTGAGGCCAAAGGCGATGCGTCGGCGGAAGACAAGCGTGTGATGGGACTGGGAAGTACGGCTGATTTTGATGCCACGCTTTCCGACAAGGCAATTTCGGCAGCCATAAGCAAATTGGTTGAAAACATTATCAATAAATGTATGGACAGTACTTGGAAAGCCTATCTGCTAAGTTTCGACGAGGGCGTTTATTTTGTATCGGGCGGCGCAAGTCAGGGAATTACAGCAGGCAACGAATTTACTATTCTTGAAAGGGGTAAAAAAGTTAAAAATCCCCAAACAGGAATGATGGTGGAATTGCCGGGAAAAAATGTGGGGAAAATTCGTATTGACCAATTATTAGGTTCTACCATTGCCGATGAATTATCAATGGCAACGTTGATTGAAGGCGTTTTGGACAATGAAAACTTAGACAAATATTATATAACCGAAATAAAATAATCAGCCATGAAAAAATTTTTGATAGTATTATCCGTTGTGTTTTTCGGATTTATGCTTTCCTCGTGCAAAAACATGTACGGAACCCAATCGTCTGGAAAAGACAATGTTTCATACGTGATTGTAGTTAGGGAAGGAGTAAAATATAACAATGTTTCGATTATTGTGGATGGAACTCAACATTCTTATGAAACAGTCCGTAAAATAAAAAACAAACGGAAAGCTGAAAAAGTAGAAATAGCTACCGGACATCACAACATCAAAGTAGTTGTGGATGGAAATACGGTAACCGACGAAAATGTATTTATTGGATTACAGGAAACTAAAATGATTGTATTAAAATGAAGAAAATTATTTGTTTGATTTTTGCGGTAGCTGCATTGAGTTCGTGCGTAACTCAAAAAGAGCTTTACGACTGGAAAGGCTACGATGATGCGGTATATGCCTACACCAAAACAACCGACGAAAAAAGCATCGAAAACCTGATGAAAGTTTATGACAGATTGATTGACAATTCGGGAGGAACTCGACAAGTGCCGCCTCCCGGCATTTGTGCCGACTATGGCTATATTCTTATTCAGAAAGGAAAAACTGAAGAAGGCAAAGCGCTTTTGGTAAAAGAAACGCAATTGTATCCCGAATCAAAACCATTTATTGACCGAATTTTAAAACGATTTGAATAATGAGAAAATTAATATTTATAATAACAGTTGCAGCTGTTGTATTAAGCTCCTGCGTTGGAACAAAGACGACCAAAATGCAGCAGTATTCGCATATTTACGAAGAAAAACCTGTTTCAATACTGCTGATGCCGCCCATCAACCGAAGCACAGAGGTTGAAGCAAAGGAAATATTTTACAGTTCACTCATTGTCCCGCTCTCACAAAAAGGCTATTACGTAATGCCGCCGTTGCTTGCAATGGAAATTCTGAAAGAAGAAAGCGCTTACGACGCCGAAATGTTTATTAATAATTCGATGAAACAGGTTGGCTCGCTATTCGGAGTGGATGCAGTGCTTTTTACAACAATTCACGAATGGAGTAAAACAACTGTATTATCGCAGATAAGAGTTACCGTTGAATATACGCTTAAATCAACCAAAACCGACGAGATATTATTTAACCGAAAGGGAAACATTGTGTACAGTCCCAATGCTCAAACGGGCAGCGCACTTGGAAATTTGCTGTCGAACATAATAACAACCGCTTTTACAAAAGAAATTGAGATGGGTCGCAAATGCAACATCTTCACTGTTGGCGACATGCCAGCGGGGAAATACAGTCCGTCGTTTAACATGGATGGTGAAGAAACTGCGGGCAGAGCGGAATTTTCGGTAAAACTGCAATAAGTAAAAAATTGTATTTTAGAGAAGAGGCTGCTCTGCAAGTGAAGTGAACCCTAAAAGTTGGACAAAAAACGTTTAGGGTTTATTTTTATGACAAGAACGTTTAAAGAACGGCTCAACATAGTGGGTCAAGTCAAGAGCGGCAACTGGCACGAGATCATCAACTCCACGAAGGGAAAATATTGGAATGGGTTCGCAAGTACGATCATCATGGAGAGGAATGTCTTAAACGTCAGCCTAATATTTGGGCGACAGGTGTAATAAAAAAAGAATTAGTTCGCTTAATTTTTGAAAAAGGCGTACCTTTGGCTCATATAGTAATTGATCATTGCGTAAGCCGGACAGCT
>JAITVO010000302.1 GCA_031285765.1 Cytophagaceae bacterium
AGTTGCCTGCCGCAATGCTTGCCTGCACCTCCTGCGTGCGCTGGTAAAAGGTGGCGCATCCTGCCATCAGCATTACAGCGACAATGGCAAAAAAAGCACGCGATAAATAAAGCGTATTATTTTTCAATTTATGCTGAATATTTGTAAATACAGGAAAACGGACAGAAGACATGCTGATTGTCTTCCATCCGTTTTTCCAACAGTTTACGGTTTAATTCTTAATGTATTTCTTTATTTTCTTGTCGCCAATCCACACAACTTCGTTGGTTTCAAGGTTGCTCAGTTCAAGGTTAACCTGATAGTAGTTTACCTTTTCTTTTCCGTAGCTATCTACAATGGAGTTGATGTCGCCGTTGAGCATGTAGTCGGCGCCAAGTTCCCTGCCCCATTTCTTGGCAGTTTCCATTGATGCAAACTCCTGCTGCCCCGCTCTTTCGCGACGCAGCTCCTCGCGTTTGTCGCCAGCCTGCACCAGACGCACTTTTCCCGAATTGATAAATGCGCGTTCAACATCTTTAATGTAAGTGTCGGCGCTGATGTGTTCGTGTGATTTGTTATAAACCAGCCCCACAATCACCACCGGCCGTTCGCCCTTGTTGTGGCGCAAATGTTCCGAAATCCAGTTAGCCGACAAAATCTGGTCAACCATTGCATCGGCTGTCATTCGCGAGTCCGAATCGTTCCAGCGTCCGCTCAAATCAATAGTTTCGTCGGGGCGAACCCGTTCAACCTTGTGTGTTCCGCAACCCTGCAAACATAATGCTACCGCAACTGCCAAAATAAACGAATGTGTTTTTAATGTTTTCATATTACTGTTTTTATTTGTTTTTTAGATAAAGCTATTTGCACTCTTGTTTGTTCAATTTTATTTTAAAAAATTGATTCGGCATATTAACAAAATGTGTGCCACAATTTGAAAAATAATAGAGTTGATATTAAACCTTTTCGGGAAATGTATTTGGCTAAAGCTGTCCACATCTCATACTTTATCCGCCGAAGCCGACGGCAATTACGCCTCTTCCTCTGCCCTATCTGCAGTCTATCGTTTATACACAATTGATAGAGATGAATAAGCTGATTACATTTTGAGTTATATGAGCCAAAATACTTCTACATACCAATATAAATCTACTTCTTTTCAACCGTTATCTTGCTACCGGAACTCGTTAGCGGACATCCGGCACTCGTTAGCTGGCATCCGGAACTCGTTAGCGGGCATCCGGAACTCGTTAGCAGGCATCCGGAACTCGTTAGCGGGCATCCGGAACTCGTTAGCGGGCATCCGGAACTCGTTAGCAGGCATCCGGAACTCGTTAGCAGGCATCCGGAACTCGTTAGCAGGCATCCGGCACTCATTAGCGGGCATCCGGCACTTGTTAGCGGGCATCCGGAACTCATTAGCGGGCATCCGGAACTCGTTAGCGGGCATCCGGAACTCGTTAGCGGGCATCCGGAAACCGGTATTGGATATATAGTAAGAGTGTATTGTCAAAAAAATGTATATAAACGGTAGCTTTACAGGAGAAGAGGCTTCATTGCCATTGACTTTAGCCAACGGATGTGGATGTAAAATAAATATTTAGTCAAAAGTATGCTGTGATAAATTCAAGTTTGGTATAAAATACGTGAACTTTAACACTAAAGTTGCGAACTTTGATGCCAAAATTCCGCGTTCCCCTTTTTTAACTGCTTCACAACCCTCCAATAAAGCTGCTCAAACTCTCGTCCTCCTTGAGTTTCAGTTTTTTCTTGATGCGATGGCGGCTGATTACAACCGAGTTGTCGGCAATGTTCAGCAGTTGTGCAATCTGTTTGGTGGTCATTCCCATTTTGATGTAGGCGCACATTTTCAGGTTGTCTTCGGTAAGGTCGTTGCACAGGCGTTTCAGTTTTTTGAAAAACTGTGAATGTATTTTGGTAAAGTGCATTTTAAAATTCTCCCATTCGTCGTCGGCGCTCAGACTGTTTTGAATAATGGTATCTATTTTGGCTACAGCCTTTTTGGTGTTTTCGCGATTGCTGTCGGTTAAGCGCGTTATCAGTTCCCGAATTTGCTTCAGCAGATTGTTTTTGTCCGATACCAGCAGCGAATACGATGTGATTTCCCGTATTTTCGAATCCAGCGCCTCTTTCTGCTTTTCCTTTTCTAATTTTCGCTGCCGTTTTTCGTATTCCTGCATCTTTTTCTCGTGATCCAGCTTAACGGTCAATTCGCGATTCTCACTTATCTTGCGAAGTTTTTGCTGCTGAACAAGAAACAGAAACAGCAATGCTACCAGAATGGTAAAACTCAAGATGATAACGATAAGAATAAATCGTCGGTTTTTCAGCTGTATTGTTTGTTCGGCTATGATTAATTCATTTTTCGATGATTCGAGAAAGGAGGTAATGTATTTTTGATGCGTTTCGATGGCGATGGTATTTGCGCGAAGCTGCGATGATATTTTCTGCTGTTTTCGGGAGTAAAACAGGGCGCTGTCGAATTGTATTCTCTGCTCGTGAATAAACGAAATATAGTAATAAAGGGCAGCGAGATTGTTAAAGTCGCGGTTATTTTCCATTATGTTTTGGGCTATTTTGAAAAAATGCAATGCTTGAGTATAATCGTTATTTTTCAGGTAATAGAAACCAAAATTTGCATACATATTGGCTTTTGTTTTGGGATTGTCGAAGTCGAGCGTTTGCAACCGGTTAAAATAATTCAAAGCCTTTTCGGGATTGTGCTCAAGCAGTTTTGAACCAATATTCAGGCAAAGCAGCAGTGTGAGTTCATTACGGTTTTCCTTTTCGGCAATATTGAGCAAATAAATCAACGAATCGGGTTCTGCCGGTTCTGTCTGCATTTTGTATCTGATGTTGTAAAGATTGGCTTTTATAAAATAATACTCGTGCCATTTCGTATCGACATATTCAATAGCTTCCAAAAAATAATACTCTGCCAAACTGTATAAGCCAATTGAAAAACAGATATTTCCCAGCGAGTTTAGCGCTCTTGCCGTAAAGCGGCGGTCGCCGGTCTGTTTGTATTTTTCCATCGCAGCGAACTGAATCGAAAATGCTTCGGAATAATTACCTGTTGTCAGCATGTTTGTTCCTTTGGCAGATTCGAGCAATGCCTGTTCATAAGCCGAGAGATTTTTACGGTTCAGCCGCTCCTGTATTCTGCCGGTGAGCATGGAATCAACAATTCCCTGCTGCCATTTGAGCATTGTCTCTTCGTAAATACAGCGCGAAACAAGCAGCGAACTGTCACTGCTGCTGTATGCCATTTGGTACAGCGTGTCGAGCAGCGCAAGGGCTTCTGTTTGCCTAACAATCGCTATACGGTTCAGCTCATTAGCCAGCGAATCGAAATCAGCATTTTGCGAATACGTTTGCCATTCTGTTGCGAAAAGCAAGATAAATAAAACAAGTACGCCTCTGGTATTTTGCATCTGCAATTTTTTTTGCAAAAATAGTTTTCTTCGGAACATCTCGCAAATATAACTTTTTTGCAAAAGACTATCAATAATCTAAACTTTATTTCATAATCAGATAAAAATTCTCTGTTTGTATATACTCACTTTTATAAAAACCATACATGTTTTATTGTCTATCTATATATATTACAGTGTTATATAATTATTTTTCGATGTAAATGTTTTGTATATGTTTTTTGCATTGTTTTCGGTGAATATCACTGTACTTTTGCTGCATTAAAATTTATAAACCGATTAATGTTTTAAAGAGATGAAAAAGTTTACAGGATTTGTTGCACTGATATGTGCAACCGGATTTATGCAGATGAGTAATGCAAATTCTTACTCGAAGAATGATGACAGCTCCTTAAAAGCCGCTATGGAAACCAAAATGGTGCTGGACAGCGTGCATGACAACAATCTTAATCAGAAAAGGTACTTTGAGTACGACGCCTACGGAAATGTTACGTCATTTATCCGTTGGCAGTCAGACGGAAGCGGTGGATTTGAAGGAAGTGAGTTGTCGGAGTACGAGTACGACGCAAATGGTAACAGAACCAAACACCTTGTACATTATTGGGTGGGCGGTGAATGGAAAAAGAGCACGTTAGCAGAGTATGCTTACGATGCCAACAGAAACGAAACGCTGTATTCGTCGTGCTCATGGAGTGCTACGCTGAACGACTGGAAAAAAGATTTTAAAAATGAACGGGCGTATGATGAAAATGGGAACATGCTTCTCGACATCTCGTACATGGGTGATGCAAATAATGAATGGAAAGGCAGCCAGAAAAACGAATACACTTGTTATGAAAACGGCAAGCGAGCTACTGCTATCCTTTCAGTGTGGGATAATGGTGCGTGGAAACATTCGACAAAGTGGGAATATTCGTATGACGAGCACAGCAATCCATCGTTGAATATTTCGTCAAACTGGCTAAACGGCGAATGGACAGAGGCTTCGAGAGATAAACACGAATATGAATACAATGACGGTGAAAAAGTTACGTTGGACGAGTATTTTGAATGGGACTACAACGCTGAAGAATGGATACTGTTAAGCAAACAAATATTTGATTACGACACCAACGGAAACCAAACATTGCAGGAAATATACTACTTTGATATGGCAAGTAGCGCATGGGTGGGTACTCGAAAGATTGAATTCGTGTTTGACGAGCATGGAAGCACAATAGAAACAGTAGAGTACCGGTGGGATGCAGCGGCTACGGATTGGCTATTGAACACCCGTACAGATTACACTTACGAATACAATGCCGACGGACTGATGATACTGCAAATATCAGTAATGTCTTACTACGATGGCAGCGACTGGATTGAATTACCAACAACAAAATCGAAGATTGAACGCGAATACGACAGTAACGGAAACGAAACACTGTTTGTGCGCTATTCATGGAATGCTGCAACCGGCGAATGGCGGGGAGCTTCGAAAATAGTAAAAGAATATGACCTTGATTATACCATTGACGAACTGATTATCCCTGAAGGATTTGCCGTAATGAAAAACATGCTGGTTACCGAAATCTACAATCTTTGGAGTTTTGACGTTAACAGCTGGGGCGAAGACAAGGTTGTAACCTACTACTGGATAGAAAAGGATATAACGGTTGCAATAGAAGATGTACCTTTCACAGTTTCGTCTATCAGCGTTTTCCCAAATCCTGCAGCTGCTGAACTGCATGTAAAATTAGCGTCGGACAAAGCTGAAATATATGCTATTTACAATAATGCAGGACAAATGGTAACAAACGGAACACTGCGAAACGGTTCAATAATTAACGTAGAATTATTGCCTGCCGGATTTTATTACTTGAAAGTTGCGGAACAAGTTGTAAAGGTGATAAAGAAATAAGTTTAACCCTATTTGCGAAAAGCTGCTCGAAAACGGGCAGCTTTTTTTTATTATCTATCACTATCAACCAACAAAACTCAAAAATAATTCAAAAACAGTTTTAACACGATGATTTTTAGGATGTGTATTTTTATTCTCAAAAAGTTACCTGCTTTCATTTTTCTCAAAAAGTTTCAGTTGCAAATAGGCGGGATCTTTATTTCTGTTTTTTTGCGTAAGTTATCACGCACTTAGTGATTAACCAATTCAATTCTAAAAGTGTTGGCAAATACATTCGTATCAAAGCAGCAATCGTTGAAAATGTCTTTGGGGATTGATGTTTGCGCTTGAAACCATGTATGAGCAAATGTGCGATGAGCACTCTTTCCACTGCGACTACAGTATTTCGAGTTTTACCACCTTCACGGCTTCCTGCATCTGCGCGGAGAGTTGCTGTTTGAGCGCTTCGAGGGCGGCTGTGGCGGTTTTCAGGTCGGCTTTGAGGCGTTCCTGCTCCGCGTTTTTTGCCGTTACGCTGCCTATCGAGCTTTCAAATAGGTCGATAAACTCCTGCGACATGCCGCGCTTTTGCAGCGTGTGGAGGTTCGTTTTCAGACCCGTGTTCATTACCTGGGCATCGCTCAGGATTTGTGCAAGTTGTGTAGAGACGCGGCGCGCTACGTCTCTACGGGTTTATGATTTATTTACCGGTTGCAAAGGTACATTTTTTATTTGGAACAACGGAATGGAATGTATTCTGCATGGAATACCGGTTATTCTACATGGAATAATATATATTCCATACAGAATTCGCAATATTCCATGTAGAATATAATATGTTCCATGAAGAATTTGCAATATTCCATGTAGAATATAATATGTTCCATGAAGAATTTGCAATATTCTATGTAGAATATAATATGTTCCATGAAGAATTTGCAATATTCTATGTAGAATATAATATGTTCCATAAAGAATGGAACATATTCCACGTAGAATTTGATTTATTCCATATTGAATGAGGCGTATTCCATGTTGTTTGAACCATGATTGATATGGTTGTTGTGGTTTGTGGAGACGCGGCGCATTTCGACTTCGCTCAATGACCAGCCACGTCTCTACGGGTTTGTCCTCCTTTTCTGTATTAGTTCGTACACAACCGGCACAATATATGCACGTTCAACAGCGTTGAGGCGAGCAAGCCGCCGCAAGCCCCGTATCACTTTGACAATATCACTGTCGTTGAAATCGTTCAACGGGATATTCCGGTTGAGTTCGGGACGTTGGTCGGTCATGATTGTTTTATATTTCAAAATCTTCGGGCTTGTACCACGAATAAAAACTGCCGGACGCGAGGGTAAACCGGAGGACACAAAAATCGGGGTCAGTGTACGATTTTTCGGGATATGCGTTTTTGAATTTCTTTTGCCAGTATTTTTCCTTAACGGCAGGGTCTGAAACGATTTCCATTTTGCCTTTTAACAGGCAGCCTTTCCAAATCAGTTTGCGACTATAGAAGTAAACGCTTGCTTTGGGATTTTGACTTACTTCGGCGACAAATTTCGAGGACGAATTGGTGCAGAAATACATTTCGTTTATCGACTCTCTGTGCTTTCGCGGAACCGCCGCTTTGGTATGAGGATAGCCGTCTGTTCTCACACAGGTTAAAATGAAAGTATTCACTTTTTTGTACAGTTTTTCGATAGAGTCTATCCAATAAACAATAGACACCACCAATGTGCGCGGTGATACCGTTATATTTACCTTTTTCAGTCCCAATTCAGGAATACCTTCGTTTGTGATTGCTTCAATAATGGCATCTTCTACCTCTTTATTTTTGGTTCCTATTTTATCAAAACCCGGATTGTAACAGTAATCTAAAATTTCATTCCAATTTGGGCTAAATTTTCGTTCATCATAAACATCAATAAGCACAGACAAAGCAATGTTTTTTTCTTCTTTAAAATATTGAACTACTTTCTTGGCTATGGTATTTAATCTCGCTGTTGCCCGAAATTTACCTGTTTTAATGAGTAATTTTGTTATTTCAATGCCTATTTGTTTTAATGTTGATTTCGGATAATCTTTATAAACAGCAAATTCGTAGTTTATATTATCCCTAAAACGTTTGCCGTAATCAGTTAATTGAATCACAGACAGTTTATTAGTTTCTGAAATATCTTGAATCAGTTCAAAATATTCTGCCATTTGCTTATGAACTTTGAAATGACTGTCTGCCTTATACTCTTTTAAATCAAAGTAATCAACAAAATCTTCGCGTTTCAAAATGTCTTTTTCCAAATCAAAAAACGGTAAGATAAATCTATTCAAGCAAGCCAAATGTGTAAAATTGTTTGCCACAGGTTTTACCAGCGGATAACTGCCTCCTCTATCAGTTGCTTGTAATAATTATTGACTATTTCGAGCGAATATGTTTTGAACTCAAAATTATGCTGTTTTGAAAAATTGATTAATTGTTTTTTGAATTTGTCGGGTGTTTCATTGGCTATCAAAATAATTATCAATGGTTTTTCTTGTGTGCCAAATTGAATATTTGCATATTCAAGACATTGATACTGACAATATTCCAATTTTGATTTATTGTCAATCACAGTTTCAAGTTCCGTAATAGCAATTCTGCCATCATTCAACTCGTGTGCAAAATCAATTCTGCCATATTCAGTTGAATACTGCTGAAAAATCTTCTTCTTCACGCCTAATCCCAAACATTGATTGAGATAATTTTGCTCGCGCAACAAAGTCCATTCTACTAATGCTTCATTCATAATCGCTTGTTTTTAGGAGTTAAGAAACTGCAAAATTCGTTCAAAGATTGCTGCAAAACTTCTTTGGGAATAAGTTGGCGTTTGTATTCGGCAATCATTGTGGGACTTAAACTTCGGCTCATTGCATATTCCACAACACTGTGGTCTGCCTCCTGACAAAGCAAAATCCCAATACTCGGATTTTCGTTGCTGCGACGCACATCACGGTCTAAGGCTTCGAGGTAAAACTCAAGTTGCCCCATATAGTCGGGCTTAAATTTGCCTGTTTTCAATTCAATGGCAACTAAACACTGTAAGCCTCTGTGAAAGAACAGTAAATCAACTTTGAATGTAGAATTGCCGACTTTTAACGGAAATTCTTTATCGTAGAAAAGAAAATCTTTGCCAAGTTCGAGAACAAAGGCTTTCATATTGTCTAAAATGCTGTTTTGCAGTCGTTTTTCGGAATGTTTTTGCGGCAGTCCGAGAAAATCAATAAAAATCGTATCTTTCAGCATTGGCGCGGCTTGCGGATAAATATCCTTCAATCCTTTTGAAAGATTGTGTTTGTCGCCCATAAGAGAGGCAAAAGTTTGATTTTTGAGACACCGGCGAAGTTCACGTAAATTCAATCTTTCTTTATATGCGTAGAGAACATAAAATATTCGTTCTTCTATTGTCCTGCAAGTATTAAGAATTTCAAAGTGATTGGTTAAAGTGGTTAATTCCAAAAAAGAGGGGAATTGTGCAGGCAGTGTCTGCACAATTTGAACTTCTATTTGTGCCGTCGTTGACGGCACTATTTCAATTTTCTCTTTTGATAGTGTCGTTTCTGACGGAACAAATTTATTCAGTTTTAAACTGTCGTGATATTCAATAAATTGCGCAGAAGAAAATGCTTCATAAAAAGCAACCATTTTGTATATAGTCCTTCTGCTAAAACCCCGCAAAGTCGGGTCTTGCGTCCGCAAATATTCCGAAAGCTGCGTAACGGTCTTGCTTCCCCACGCGGAATTTTTGAGCCGTGCCGAAACATACGCGCCGACCTCCCACGCAGTAAGTAGGTTTTCGTTGTTCACGGTTTGCAATGCCCGCGAGCGGTGTAGGGAAATAATTCCGTGTACCTGCTGAAATTCCTGCGTTGCTATGCTATTGGTGTTATCCATTTTCATGTTTTTATTGTATTAGCATACTTATTATATCATTGTTTCCGAAGTTGAAATTTATATTGTAGTTCATATCTTTTTTATTTTGCAAATTGTTGTTTTTGCTTTAATACTTCAAGTACAGGTGCATTTTTTACATTATCAGGAATTATTGGGTTATCATTTTCTAATATTACACATCTTGTTATATCATTAAGTCCAATTTCCCAAGCGTTTTTTATTTCAATTTTATTTTTTAAAATAGAATTATTGAGGAATATATCAGGTTGTCCTATTACTTGATTTCCATTATAAGACATTTTTGCAGGACATAATATATACCTCGTATTATGTTTGAAATACGCCTCAATGGTATCCATATTTTGAGAGTTATTGGGTGTCATCGTGTGAAACCTTGCAGCGACAGTAAAATATCGTTCTTTGTGATTTATATTGTCAAGTTTCACATCACTTGTAATATGAACACGATATTCAAATGGATTATTCTTATTAATTCCTTTTATAATTGTAATTTTAATAAGGTCTTCCTTGTCTTCTTTGCCAAATTTTTGAATCCATTTATCAAAAATAGATTTTCCTGCATTTTCGTCTTGAAACGCAATAAATAATCCTAATGGACTTTGGTTATATCTGTCCATAAATATGCCAAATCCATTCCATTTTGCTTTGTCCCAAAGTGGATTATCTATAATTGAAATTGCTTGAATATTTGTATGTTTTGCGTTATCAAAATCCAATTTTGAGAATTGTTGTTTTTCTGCAATAATTCGTTCTTTTTTTGAATTATAGATTAGTGGTGCTGTTCTTTTATTTGGATACTGTTTGTTTTCGCCCGTTTTCCAATCATCAAAAAATAATTTTGGCTTATCGCCTAAAATGTTAAATGTAAAATTTCTGTGTTCAAAAACAAAAGATTGTCTTTCATGAACTTCTTCATTTTTGAAAAGGTTCACCAATGTATCTGTACCGTCTTTTAAGCAAAAATTTCTACTCAAAATATGAGCAACCAACTCCATAAACTTAATATGCAATTTCTCTCGTATTTCTGCCGCATAATTAAAACTATTGATTTTTAGTTGGTATTCGTCTATGGAATCATCGTACTGAAAACTTATTATTTTTTCATTTTCGTCACGAATTAAACGAATTTTTATCTGTTCAGTTGAAGCATAAGTATTGTGTAATGAAGTTGCCAAAAAACTCTCAAAGAAAGCCAATAATGTTTCAGCTGTTAAAAGGAGTTCTATGTCTTTTTCAAAAGAAATAGAAAAACCACAACCTAATATTTTGGATTGAATTTGTAGATTATCATCTGCCAATAGATTGGTTTCAAATAACATTTGTTCTGTAAATGGTTGTTGAGCATTTAATTCAAAATATTTGTCTATCTCATCAATTGTTTTAACATTAATCTTTTCATAATCTGGCAATATTTGTTCTCCGTAACCAAGTTTGTATAATATGGCATTTTCAGAAAGCCACAAACTATTTTTTTCTAAAATATCGGGTAAAAAAGAAAATTTATTTTCCTGCTGTATATCTGTATTTAATAATCTCACAGACAAGCAACCGTCTATTAAATCAGGTGATTTTATATCATCTTTTGGTATCTCAATTTGAGTGCAAACAACATTCAACAACTCATTCCAATTTAATATTTGTGGTATTCGCCCAATTATCGTTTCATTTTGTACCAAATTCATAATACAATCATATAACTGAATTGTTATCTCCCCACTCTGAAACCACTTTCTTATTTCGATAGAAGCTGCAGTTGTATAGCAATTATTTGAAGCCCATATTAGCCCCATTTTTTTATAAGCCCACCCAAGTCCTCGCATTGCGAGTGTCATTTCGTATTTATACTCTTCTTTTGAAAGTTTAAAAACTGCTTTGCCAAAATAAATAATACTTTCTTTGTAATAACCTGTCGTAAGCTTTTGCCCTCCTCGCTTCAAAAAGATATGCCCTGTTGATAATTCAGAAGTTCGTTTTTCGTTTATGGAGGCAACAGTATCTATTAATTTATCAAAGTTTGAATTGTTAGGAACAAGTTCTCCTGATTTTTCAATAGTTATTCTAAATGAATCAAACGGAAAATCAATATATCGAACACTTTGTTTTAGCAGTTCTGATAACTCATCAAAATATTTATCAGGACTTGACTTTTCGGAAAAACTTTCCATAACATGGATAAATACTTTAAATGTTTTTGCTATCAATGCAGAACATGGTATGTTTTTATATTCTGAAATATCGTTTAATATCGATAAAATATTTTGGCGTTCCTGCCCTAAATCAATGTTAAAATCAGATAAATTACA
Source organism: Cytophagaceae bacterium (assembly GCA_031285765.1). Classification (GTDB taxonomy): domain Bacteria; phylum Bacteroidota; class Bacteroidia; order Bacteroidales; family Marinilabiliaceae; genus WRMI01. The sequence continues at coordinate 11,569 of JAITVO010000302.1, forward strand.
ATTTGCATTACACATTCCTTGTAGAGAGTTAAATAAATTGTAATACAATTCTATTTCAGAAATTACAGATTGATTAGAAATCAATTGTTTCAACCCGAAATAATTGTCTATGAATTTTTGATAATCATCATAATAATAAAGATATATCCATGCTTTTTGATAATAAATGCGAATAAAATGTTTCTTTGAGTTTAACTTTTCGCAAAATCGCAATGCCCTATCAAATTTTCCTTCAACTTCACTGCGTGGTTTTTCTAATTGTCGCGAAAGTATTGCAGATTCAATAGAGTCTTCAACAAGTTGAAAATCATACTCAAAATATCTATTAGGATTATTTATGTTCTGTTCAAGTTCTTCTAATCTTTTATTTTTTTCAATGTCGTTTTTACCAATAATAATTTTTTTATTTTTATAAACATCTGAAAGGTTTAAAGAATCAACGGCAATATCAATAAGATTGTCATTGTATATTTTTTCTATAATCCATTTTCCGTCGAGAACTATAACTTCTATATTTTTGCTTTTTGTACAATTGTCCTGAAAATCTTTTTTCTGTTTACTTGACGGTGTTTGATTTGTTACAAAATAAATTTTTGTGTAATCACGGTTTGTCTGTAAAATTTTTTCCACATCACTTGTTGCTTTAGGCTTCCAATCTTGTTTTGCACTAAAAGCAAATGCCCATTTTTCATCTTTATTCCAACCGTTTTTGGGAATAAACCATCTGTCTGATATAAATTCGGAAACAGAATATGTTTCGGAATCAGTTTTTCCATCTCCGCCACCTGTTGGTCCAACTTGTGGAATCAGATTTGGAGCTATTGTTTTTTCAATGATTCGTCTGCAAAGAGTTTCAAACTCTGCTTCCTTTTGATTTGTGGTAATTTTTGATAGTTCAAATTCTAATAGTTCTTTAGGCAAGACAACATCATATAAAATTTCTGAATCAGAAAAATTCTCTGGGCGAATTGTTCTGTAAAATTCAGAAGGGGTTATCCTCTCATTATTTATATTATTTGTATTCATATTTTTATCTACTTTATTTTTCTAAATACCACTATAAACGAACAAATTTGATTGGTATAAAAAACACTCGGATAATCCAACAGTTCTGCTCGCCGTTGCCCTGTCTGGTCCCAAATTATTAAGTCGTGGTATTTCCAACCAACTTCTTCGCCAGCCCGTGCCAAATCGGAATGGAACGGAACATACGGCACTTTGTTTTTGGTGTCTCGGTAATCTTTTACCACCCAACACGAGTAACCGCCAACTTTTGTAATCTCTAAATTGTCTTTTAGAATATGTTTTATCTGTTCCAAAAATGCGGGATAGAGCAGATTGCCAAAGTCGTTTTCCTCTTGGCTGTACTGTTTTACGGTACTGTTATTTTCGTGTTGTATAATAGAGGTCTTGTGCGTAGTGGTGCGGTCTTTTACGGATTTTTGAATGGAATCGGCATACGGCGGCGAGGTAACGGTTAATTGCACTTTGTCCTTTCTTATATGCTGCAAAAGATTGCGGCAATCGTCATTTACAATTTTGTAATGCAGATTGTTTCCGAAAAGCCCTTGTACATCGTCTAACCAAGTTTGCGCTATTTTTGCAAATTTAGGGTTTAATTCTGTGCCTACGCAATGGCGGTTAAGTTGCTGTGCTGCAATCATTGTTGTACCTATGCCTAAAAATGGGTCGAAAACAGTGTCGCCCTCTGCGGAGTACATTTTTATCAGTCTGTCGCAAAGTTTAATCGGATAAACCGCGCCGTGTTCCAGTTGGTACTTATTGCGTGGCGAAGACAAATCGTTCCAAACAGGGTTAAGCAAATCGTCTTCGACAATTACATTTTTCGACAACAACGCCCATTCGGTAGGTGTTAAGCCGTTAAAGCCTATTTTTGATTTTCGTTCTTCTTTTGCAAGTTCGCGTGATACAAGGTATTCAGTTTGCGGCTCGGCAACAAAGAAATCGGTTTCATCGTCTAATTTGTCGTATTTTTCGGAGCGCATTTTTTGAACAAAATCGTCCCACATATCGCCTTTTACTATCCGCCTTGCACCGCCTATTTTGACCGAAGGAATTAACTCTTTGGCAATATAACGCTTAACAGTTACTTCCGTAACTTTCAATAATTCGGCGGCTTCCTTTGCCGTCAGCAACTCCTCTGTTGTATTTTTAATATCCATATAAAAGTATCATTTAGCATCGGCAAAGGTACTGCTTTTTTCCGAAATACTACTTTATATTTACCGAAAGTTACCAACGAATAAAAAGACAGTGTTTTTCAGCTTTCTTTTTTTGTATAAGTTCCATGCGCCTGTTTTATCAGTAAATTGGAACTTACAAATTTCATGAGCCACTTATTGGCGGTGCTTGGGGATATTTTGAGTTGGGCGGCGATTTCGCTGTACTGTGCTTTGTCGAATTGTGGGGGTAACGCCTGAAACAGTGCCATTCTGGGGTTGCTTGTTAGTGGTGTTTCCTTTTCGGCTGGCAAGGTACTGAAAACCTTTGCCGCATGTTGCACAAGGATTTTTACCATTTCCAATGCGGTGTTGAAGTCGGTATCATCGCAGATTAAGGGCGTTGCAAAATGTCCGGTTTGCATTATTCGCAATGCGGTTAAAATCATTGCCATTCGGAAAGTAATCAACCCCAAACGCCTGACGGTTGCCAGATAATCAATACCACACAGGCAAAGGTACTGGT
>JAITVO010000315.1 GCA_031285765.1 Cytophagaceae bacterium
CAGCGCACCGATTACTACCCCTCCGGGCTTCCCTTTCCCAACATGCTAAACCCGCAGGAGCAGCCCTACAAATATAACGGCAAGGAGTTCGACACCATGCACGGGCTTAACATGTACGATTACGGCGCAAGGCACTACGATGCGGCAATAATGCGCTGGCATGTGCCCGACGCGCTGGCAGAAAAATACTATTCGATAAGCCCGTATGCGTATTGTGCCAACAATCCGGTGAGGTTTATTGATGTTAATGGGGACAGTATTAATGTAGCTGAGGAACACAGAACTCTATTTAATAATTCTCTCAACGCTGTATTTGGAGATCTTTCTCAAAATTTTGGCTATACTTCAACGGGTATGCTAACTTATAATGGCTCAACAAAAGGAATGACCAAAGACCAACAGAAAACGTTAAAAGGACTAACCCAAATAATGAATGAGAGTACAATAACGAATGTCGTTCATGGAGAAAGTACCCAAATTACAGATAATAACGGGAATACAACCACTGTAAATGCATCTGCCGGAGGTGGTGCTTTAACTGTTTTGGCAAGTGAAAATTCAAATTTAAGTCAAAATACGATTTTGATAAGTCCATCATTGCCAGCACAAATATCAGTAATGGAGGTTACTCCCGCTTATTTTATGTTACCGATAGACCCTGCTAATGGTGTGCGTTTTAAACAAACTGCTATTAAAACTAATTTAACAGACGTTATTTTGCACGAAATTGGGCACGTCATATATCAAGGGCAAACACAAGATAAAGTTATTGATTTCAATAATAGAGTGCGAAATATCTTAAGATTACCCAAAAGACCTTATGACGAAACACATAATAGAACCGTAAAACAAACAAACTATCAATAGGTATGAAATATGTGTTTCTCATAAACATTATGTTATTTGCTCTGTCTGTACAGCTAAGCGCACAAACCAATCAACATGATAGAGTGTGTGTGCTATTTACAGGAGAAAAGAACAATGAGTTTGAATTTGATATAATCAATCATACGCAAGATACTTTGTATTTATTTGATAGTTATCTGAATAATTATTTATATAAATCAAAGTACTTGCATAGGTTTGACAAAAAAAACAAACAGTGCAAGTTGTCATTATTGCCTCTTTTACCTTTTTTGTCAGTTCATTATACAGACGTAATCATATTAGGTGACAATAAAGTAGCAAATAAATGGCAGGTATTATATCATTTTATGACGATATTACCAAATAGCTGCCATACGGTAACAATATCGAAAAATGCTTTTTATACAAAAGATTACGTTTATGAAGTATATCCACAAAAAATATCAAAATTTGAAAAAACAATCAAGTTTCGCAAAAGCAGTAATAACCGTTGCAGTAATAATATTACTGTCGAATTTGCCTTGTACAAGAATATTGATTTGCTTACTTCGGAAAAGGCATACTATTTTGATGAGTACAATTTTAATATACAGGCACTTTCTTATACTGTTTTGTCTGTTTTGGTAAAATTATAAAATACACCTTGTGAGATGTATTTTATAATTCTACTTTTCTTTGCAATATTCATCGCGATTATACATGAGCGCGTACTTCATAATATACAAATTACTGTTATGAATACTTACAGTACACTACAGATAGAACACATCCAAAAGATGACAAATAGAAATTTTGTTGGCCACACTATATGTGCTGTTTTGTTTCTGCTTTACACCCCCCGCATCCTTGCCGACCAGCTTTCGATGACTTACGACGGCAACCGGTTGAAAAAAATAGATAATAGCACTGGTCTTTTTGTGCCAATACCATCCACGAATGAGTACTTTTTCACCGACTGGAATTCCAATACACAAACCGATTACCGGTACAACGTTAATGGCGCCATGATCAAAGATGTTAACAGGGGAATGACGGTAGATTACAACCTGTTGAACCTGCCACAAACGCTCAGCATTAACAATCCGGTTACCGAAGGCAATACCGTTTACAGTTATTCGGCCGACGGGGTTAAGCGAAGTGTATCGCACCAGTGGCATGTGCCATCCGCGCTTAATTCCATGATGGCTGTTAACTCCGGCTTGGGAAAGTGGTGGAACAGAACCACCGACTACATTGGCAACAAAACCTACGTTAACGGGCAGCTGGACAAAATTCTCCTCCCCAACGGATACATAAAAAACGGCAGGTACCATTTTTACCTTCGCGACCATCTGGGCAACAACAGGGTGGTGATGACAAAAGAGCGGGTGGCGATAGGCACAGAGCCGGCGGATAGCTTAATAACAATCCCAAGCGACAGTGCAATAATGCACAACAAGGGAACAGCGTCGTATTTATGGCGCATTGCTGCAGTGCAGCGCACCGATTACTACCCCTCCGGCCTTCCGTTCCCCAACATGCTCAACCCGCAGGAGCAGCCCTACAAATACAACGGCAAGGAGTTCGACACCATGCACGGGCTTAATATGTACGACTACGGCGCAAGGCACTACGATGCGGCAATAATGCGCTGGCATGTGCCCGATGCGCTGGCTGAAGAATATTATTCGATAAGCCCGTATGCGTATTGTGCCAACAATCCGGTTAAATTTATTGATCCGGATGGAAAAGAGGTTAGGATAGGTTCTTTAGTTATTGATCCGGATGATGACTGGGTTTTCGGTAAAGAGCGAAATTGCCCTTCGAGAGCGATTTTGGTAACGATGCCGACATTGCCGAATGGTACAATGGCGAAAGCGACCCGAATGAGTTTGGCGGATGGTCGCACGAAAACAACTACATGTATGCGGCATAGCTACCACCATGTCGCTACTTTCGCAGTGCATAACGCTGTATCTGTACGGTTTTTCCTACAAATATATAGCGGAATTTGAAATGTTTGGAACAGTATATACGGAAGATTTTATGTGCTTACACCAAATCGGGCACCGACCCCAACACATGGACGTCCGCAAAAGCATACGAAGATGCGTATGCGCCCAAACTCGCCGAAGCCGGATTTGACCAGATCATTACCGAAGCTGGCAAGGATGATTCGCCTTTTTCACTTCCATTGACGGCGGCGGCATGAGCGTGTTCCAAACATTGCTTACGGACAACGTAAGCGTCAGCGAACTTTCGTCCGGCAATGTCAGCATCTATCCCAATCCAATCAATGGCAAATTGACAATTGACGGTTTACGACATGCAGAAACGCCGCGTTGGGGCGGACATCTTCCACCTGTCCAACAAAATGGCGCGATAACCCTCAATATTTCGCATCTTTTGTCAGGCGTGTATTTCATCCAAATTGAAAAGGATGGAAAAACGCATACCGTAAAGGTGGTGAAAATGTAGATGCGGAGTTCGCTCGCCCTGTCTTGAACCACTATTTTTACAGGATTACAATCTTGTACATTTTGTTAATCTTGCTAAAATCAAGGTTCAAGACAACAAAAAACAGGCTGCCCATAATCAAGCAGCCTGTTTTTATATTTGCAAAGATTATTCTATTCCAACCCGTGTATTACCAGCCCTGAACGCAGTTTGGGTTCAAACCACGTGGTTTTGGGAGGCATGATATTGCCCGAGTCAGCAATGTCTATCAACTGTTTCATCGAAACGGGATAGAGCGCAAAGGCTACTTTCATTTCGCCCGAATCCACGCGGCGTTTCAGCTCACCAAGACCGCGAATGCCGCCTACAAAATCGATGCGTTTTGAAGTGCGCAGGTCGGCAATGCCCAGCACTTTGTCGAGTGCGTGGTTCGACAGCACGGTTACATCCAGTACGCCAATCGGGTCGGCATCGTTGTAAGTACCTTTGCGAGCCGTCAACTTGTACCATTTGCCCGACAGATACATCGAAAACTCGTGCAGTTTGGCAGGCTTGTAAATTTCAGCGCCCATCTCTTCCACTTCAAAAGCGTTGTTCAGTGCGTTGATGAAATCGGCTTCTGACAGTCCGTTCAAATCTTTTACTACGCGATTGTAGTCGATGATTGCCAGCTGATCATCGGGAAAATGCACTGCCATAAAGAAGTTGTACTCCTCGTTGCCCGTATGATTCGGGTTTGCTTCTCTGCGTTCCAGTCCAATACGCGCTGCGGCAGCCGTACGGTGGTGTCCGTCGGCAACATAAGTGTAGGGAACTTTGGTGGCAAACAACTCTTCGAGCCTTTTATTGATGGCGGTGTCTTTTATCATCCAAAAATGGTGTCCAAAGCCGTCTTCAGCCGTAAAATTGTATTCCGCTTCGCCTTTTACAATGCCGTTCACAATCTCGTCGATTTCGGGAATAGCGCGGTAACTGAAGAATACAGGCTCAATGTTGGCGCTGTTTACGCGGATATGAATCATGCGGTCTTCTTCCTTGTCGGGGCGCGTCAGTTCATGTTTTTTGATGATGCCGTCGGCGTAATCGCTACAAGCCGCACATCCTACAATGCCATACTGCGTGCGTCCGTCCATTGTTTGCGCGTAAATATAAAAACGCGCTTCGTCATCCTGCACCAGCCAACCTTTGTTTTTGAACATCTGAAAGTTTTCAACAGCCTTGTCGTACACTTCTTTTGAATGAACGTCAATGTCGGGCGCCAAGTCGATTTCGGAACGGGTAACGTGCAGCAGCGAGCAGGGTTTGCCTTCAGCCATACGGGCGGCTTCTTCGCTGTTCATCACATCGTAGGGCAAACAGGCTAAGTCTTTGGCGGTTTCGCGTGGAGGACGCCATCCTTTGAATGGTTTCACTATTGCCATAATATCAAATTTTATAAGAAGAAAGAAGCCTCTCCCCCACCCCCCCTCTTCCGAAGAGAGGGGGATCCTACCCTCCCTACGGGGGAGGAGGTGAGGGGGGCTTTTTTCCTCTTCTTTTTATTTATTCACTCTGAATTTTTCATTTCCTGTTGTAAAAAAGTCCACAATCTGGCTTGCGGCGGCAACGCCAGCGTTGATGTTGGCTTCGGCAGTTTGAGCTCCCATCTTTTTAGGCGTAAAGAAGAAACGTCCTGCAAATTTTTCAACAAAAACGGCTTCATTTGCAGGCTTAATATCCGAAAGATACATCAAATCTTTGCGTTCTTCCATCAGTTCAACCAGTTCGTCTTCGTTAACAACTTCCTTCCGGGCGGTATTAACCAGTACAGCACCTGCGGGCATCAGCGAAAGCAGTTTTTTGTTGATTGATTTCTTGGTTGCGTCAGTGGCTGGAATGTGCAACGACACAAACTGACAGGTTTTGTAGAGTTCTTCAACCGTAGCAAGGGGTTCAACGTTGTCGGCTCTCATTTTTTCGGCAGACACAAATGGGTCGAAAGCATAAACTTTCATCCCGAAACCGTGTGCAATCTGCGCCACATAATACCCCACATTGCCGTAAGCATGGATTCCGATGCATTTCCCGCGCAATTCGGTTCCGTCGGCTCCGCTAAACTGTTTACGGATACCGTAAACCATCATGCCAAAAGCAAGTTCGGCAACAGCGTTGGAGTTTTGTCCGGGCGTGTTCATTGCCACAATGTTACTGTTGCTGCACGCCTTGAGGTCAAGATTATCGTAGCCCGCGCCTGCTCTTACTACGATTTTCAGATTTTTGGCGGCACTCACTACGTTTTGGTTCACGATGTCGGAACGCACAATCATTCCATCGGCATCGGCAACAGCGTTCAACAAATCACCTTCGGAGGTGTATTTTTCAAGAAGTTCGAGTTTGTAACCCGCATCTTCTACAATTTTACGGATACCGTCAACCGCCACTTTTGTAAACGGTTTTTCGGTGGCTACAAGTACTTTTTTCATTTAGAATCTCCTTTTTTAAGAATCTGTTTAGAATTATTTTTCCAAAAACAAGGCATAAAAGGCAGTTGCGCTTTCTTACATACCTTCCTGCCAACAGCCGACAAAAGTAATTTATATGCAATGAAAAAGCAAGCAGAAAGCGAATGAAATTATTATGATAAATATCAATTTTTAATGCGATAAAACAGATTATCACGATTGATGTGGTTGTTTTGAATGAATGTTTCTGCTATACAATATGGATAAAGGGATTGAGAAACCCGGTAATTTGAATTAAAAACTCATGTTACGCAAAACTCATAAAAGTTTCATAAGGAACTACACTGCGATGCTTTCTTAGCAATAAGCAGATGAAAAAAGGCTGTCTGCCGACAGCCTTAATCTTTTAGCGCTAAAAAATAGATTATGAATTTATTAGTGGATAAACTCTTTTTAGCAAACTACATCCTTGTGTGTAAAACCTATTTTACATATTCGGCATTGTTCAGATAATCAAAACTCTGTTTCACATCCTCCTGCGGTGTGCTAATGTACTGTTCCACTTCTACATACCAGTCTTTCATTCCGTTGGCATAAAACTTATCAAACATCGGCTTGTAGTCAAATTTACCACTTGCACCAATAGCTTTTTCATCCTTGATGTGCAAAGTCTGGATTCTTTTTGAATATTTATCCAAATATACGAGCGGGTCAAAACCACCTACTTTACACCAGTAAACATCCAACTGAAACATTACATGATGCTCGCTGGTATTTTCCACCAGCAGGTCGTAAAGTGGTACGCCGTCAATTTTATCTTCAAATTCGAAAGCATGATTGTGGTACCCAAATTTCATACTCGCTCCGGCTACTATTAAACCTACTTTGTTGAAATAATCGGAGTACCGTTTTACATTATCCATAGTAGCACTTGCGCCTCCAAGTGGCGACCATGGCATTACCATATACTTCATGCCAGCCGTGTTGTGGGCTTCAACAGCCTCGTTCCACCACGACATATCTGCATCTTCGCTTTCGCTGATGTTGCGTCCTACGTGAGAACTTGTAACTTTCATTCCAAGGTCATCAACAATTTTCTTAAATTCGGCGGGAGTCAGTCCGTAGATCTTTCCATCGGAATAGCCGGCTGTTTCAAGATTTACGTAACCCATTTTTGCCACAGTTTCGAGTACCGGACGAATACCAATATCTTTCACATCGTCGCGTAATGAATAAAGTTGCAGTCCGATATGTTTTTTTACAGAGGGTGTACAACTTGTCAGTAGTTTACTGCCAACCAATCCTCCGGCTACTGCTAAAGAGGTCATTTTGATAAAATCACGTCTATTTGCCATATTAATATTTGTTTGAAATTCAAAATCGTTTTTCGACGGACAAATATAAGAATAATTTTTGTTTTTTCTCCTTGAATTGTGCAATAATATAACGACAAATTAAAATTAAATTATTCAACTCAAATTTATTTGATAATAAACACTTAATACATTGCGTGTTCTGTGCATAACTTTAACAGATAGATATATACCTATAAACTAAAAAAGACCGGCTCGCCGGTCTTTTTTTCACAATTCAAACAAAATCTACTGAAGTACAAAATTAATGGGTACGGTATAAGAAACACGTACAGGACGATTTCTCTGTTTTCCCGGTTTCCATTTCGGCATAGCCTGAACTACACGCAAGGCTTCTCTATCCAAACTTGAATCAACACCACGAACTACAACCGCATTGGTAACTTCGCCGTTTTGATTGATTACAAACTGAACATACACTCGTCCTTGAATACCGTTTTCCTGAGCAATAACAGGGTATTTCATTGAACTTGCAAGATACCTTGTCAATGCTTCATCTCCACCCGGAAATTCGGGCATTTCTTCCACAATCACAAACACTTCGGTATCTTGTCTATCTTCCTCTTCGTTACCCATATCGGTGATATTCATGTCGAATTCCCGCGTCATATCCATTTCGGTATCGAATATTTCAAGATCTTCCTCCAATTCCACATCGTCATCAACAATATTCAAAATATCAGTTGGCGCTGGCGGTGGTGGTGGCGGCGGTTTAAGTTCTTCCTGACGTGTGATCGGGATAATTTCTTCTTCCACTTCTACTGCTGCATCTAAAAGACTCATATCAATTTTTACATCGGTACTTGTCCATTCAAATGCTACAAGTATTATGGAAAGCACAACTACGAGACCTATCTGCATAAAAACAGTTTTTTTGTTTTCGAGGTCTGCTTTCGGCGATTTCTTTACTTCCATAATGATTTGTAAATTAATTTATTAATACTTAGATAAGCAAAATATACTGAAATTTCACTTGTTTCAAATGAGGGCGTAAAGATAATGCTTTACAATAATACAAACAATACCCACCATTTGTCTTTAACTTTTTTTAATATCATAACTCAATAGAAAACGGATGTACTTCATTTAATTTTTAATTTTCCGTTCTCAACTTTCCATTTTTAGCGCTTTTACGGGGCTTTGGGAGGCGGCGCGATAGCTGATGACACCGGTGGTGAAGAGGGCGATGGCAAGTACAATGATGCCCGAAAGGATGAAAATCCACCAGCTGAGTGGTGTCTGGTAGGCAAAGCTGATTAGCCAAAGGTGCATGGCGTACCACGAAACAGGTACGGCTACTGCAAATGCAATGGCTATCCATTTGATAAACGAAGAGTTGAGCAGCACCATCACTTGCGTAATGGTGGCGCCATTCACTTTGCGGATACCTATTTCTTTGGTGCGTCGCTGCATGTTGAACGACGCCATGCCAAATACGCCTAACGATGCAAGTACCATTGCCATTATTGCGAAAAGCGACAGGACGCGCGTTTGTGCATACTCAAGGGCGTACACTTTTTGGTAGGTGTCGGTAAGATAACTGTAGGTAAACGGAAATTCGGGATTGATGCGCTGCCATGCGACAGCGATTGCCGAAATTGCCTGCTCGCGGCGATGCGGTGCAAGACGGATGATGAAATTATGACTGAACACTTTGCGCGGAACGATGACGAGGGGCTTCTCTTTACTGTGAAGGCTTGTGTAATGAAAATCAGGGACGACACCTACAATTTCGCCTTTCGGAAAAAGATGGGGCAGGCTTGCAAAAACAAGACGGAACTGCCGTCCTACCGCGTGGTTGGGGTCGGTAATGCCAAGCATGTTGAGCGCACTTTGGTTGAGGATGTACTGTTCGCGGTAATTACCTGCAATGGCGCTGAGTTCGGCAAGGCGTTGCGGATCAGCATCGGGCGTGTTGGAAAGCATGGAGAGCTGTATGGCGGCGTCTTCCCACTCGCGCGTGGGCACGTAGTTAAGATGCACGGTGCCGGCAAGGGGGGCGATGTTCATAAATTCGAGAAAGTTGCCGTCGTGCGCAAGGATGTTGAGCGATTGTTCGTCCTTTTGCTCAACGCTTTCCATTTCGAAAGGGAAAATGTCGAGAATTTCGCCGCCGGGCTGCTCCATCACTGCTGTTATGTCGAGGATGGAGGGATCGGTGAGAAGTTCTCCGCGAAAGCGCTCGTAACGTTGTACGGCTTCGAAAGGATTGTCGGAGATAACTATCATATTGGCGTTTTCGGCTTCAGGATGCTGATTGCCAATAAAGTTCATTTGCCGGTGAAGTACAATGGTTGCCGTGATGGCTACGGCTGCCAGCGAAAATTGCAGCACAAGCGGAAAGACATAGAGGCGCGCGCGAATGGCAGAAACTTTGGTGTCGAGAGAGATTTTGGTAGTGAGGAGGGGGAATATTGAGAGGAGGGGGATTATCAGGATAAGGGGAATTATTGGAGCAAGCAGGACGAGAGGGGAATGATGAAAAATATTTATATTTATTAACTTTGCGATGGCAAATGCGAGAAACACGCCGGCAGCTGCGGATATTGTGGAAAGAATAAGCGATTTTACGATGATTTCGCGGGCTATGATGAGTTTGGTTGCGCCGTTTATCATTTTTATTTTGATGGTTTTGATGGTGGCTATAAAGTGTACGCGGGTAAGGTTGAGGTAGTTGATGAGGGCTACAAAAAGTATAATGGCGGCGCCGCTAATGAGGAGGAGAATTGAGCGGAGGTCGCCGTTTGGTTCGATTTCGCGCGCCTTATGGCTGTAAAGGTGAATGTCGGTAAGGGGTTGCAGGTGCAGGGTGGCGGTGGAATAGCCGGAGTTGTTCTCGTGTTCCCACTTTTGCTGAATTGTGCTGCGAAGGGCTTCAATATCGGCGTCGCGCTGCATCAAAAAGTAGGTGTATGCCCACTCAGTGCGGTTGCTGACGTCGATATGCGAGGCGAGAAGCTGGGGATGAAAGTGCGAGGTGGCGGGAAAGTCGTCCATTACGCCATCAATCACAAACGGCTGTGGAGATGACAGTTGCTGATGCAGAATATTTATTTCGCGACCTACGGCATCTATCGTACCAAAATACTTTTGCGCCAAAGAGCGTGTGATAATGACGCGGTTGGGCTGCGAAAGTGCGTTGTGGACACTGCCTGACAGCATTGTAACATCGAATACTCTGAAAAAGACGCTGTCGGTAGAGAATGCCTGCTCGGTATAGAAACTGCTTTCGCCGATGGTTACTACGGCGCGTCGGAATGGGCAGAGTCGGGCTGTGAGTTCAATGTCGGGATATTCGTCGTCAAGGTCTAATGCCCAGCTACCCGCCACTCGTGCCGCGTGTTGCGTGGTAGCGCCTGTGTTGCTCTCAACAGTAACGCGGTAAATGCGCGATGCGTTAGCATGATGCCTGTCGTAACTCAACTCTTTGCGGCAGTGGATAAAGATGATGACAACCGCAGCTACGGCTGTAGCTAAGCCGATGAGGTTGATAATATTGTGAATTGTGTGTGTTTTCACGAATACTCTGTTTGATTTAAAGATAGCATGGCAATAAGCAATATTTATGCCAAGATTGGAAAAAGACACCTATACACATAAAGAGGCGGAGTTGAGAGTGTGAAAATTAAAAAGGGATATACATTCCAAAACATTATTGTTCTGTAAAAAAGTAAGGGCAAGTATTTTCAGTCTGCCATTTTGTTGTAATTTCGTTTTTCCAACAGTACATAATTACAATGGACAAAGTACACATTTTTTCGATGCCTCCGTTTTCGGACAGCTTATGTCTTTAATTGATGACAAATTTATTTCATCAATCGCAAAAAAATATCAATCACAACGTTATATTGTATAATTTACAGTTAAAGATCATTTGATATACATGTTGTTTTGCTTTTTGGAAAATGCAGTTTGTTGCGAGAGGTATCAGGCGCTGCTATACTCGGATTATCAGAGAAAAAACAAAACATTTTAAACTTGAACATATTCCATATCGTAACACAATTGTTAATACCAACAAAAGAGGCTGTTTCGAGGTTTTGGCAATATTTATGGATTACTGCCAAAGGAGTATAAATGATTGCTGTCGAACAGTCGAATTAAAGACATTATAAACAAGCAGATATACATTTAACAGTGTTATTATTTCTATTTTCATAACATTATACAATGTGTTGGACGGAAGCCGAAAAATTCATTTTATTTTTGATTGGCTAAATCCCGTTAGGGATTGTCACTTGGTAGAAAATGTAATGTGCTAAAATCCTGCATCCGTTAGTGCGGCATCCTTAAGAAGATGCTCGTTTTGTGGTACGATTGCTTTATTGGTTAATGCCGAACTCAGTTTAAAAAGAGACACACAACGGCAACAACAATCAGAATATCAAGATGTAATTTGCGTATTGTGTCATTTGCTTGCACAGTGTCTGTCATTGACCCCGTCAATGATTTCGTAACGACCCGTCGTTACCGTATGCCTTAGTATATACAACGATAATAACGGGAAAATAAAATGGGGGGAATATTTTCCGTCCCTACAGAACTTTATGAGTTTTGCGTAACATTGTTAGTAATATGAATTAATTATGCTCATCTGCTTATAAAATTACTATAGTACGCGTTATTGATAGAGCGGCACAATTTTTTTTAATTTGTGCTTGCTTTTTCTTTGTATATAAGTTATTTTTGTCGGCTTGCTGGCTGAAAAGTTTCGTTTGCACCGCACATAATACTTTCCGGCTCGCAGAATAAAACGAATTTATAATAACTTTAAACGACAATCTAACAGAAATAAAATATGGAAACCATTAAAATTGACATTTCTAAAACTGCATCTTTTATTCAAGAAGAAGCTGTTGAGAATTTGAAAGGCGAAATATTTGCCGCACAGCAAAAACTTCATGCAAAGAACGGCACCGGGAACGATTTTCTGGGATGGATGGATTTGCCGTCGTCGATTACAGCTTCGGAACTGAATAAAATTAAATCGGTTGCCAACAAAATAAGAGCAAAAGCCGATTTTGTTGTGGTAGTTGGTATCGGCGGAAGCTATTTGGGTACAAGGGCTGTAATTGACACTGTTGCCGATTCTTTTGACTGGCTGCGTACCAACCGCAAGAATCCCGTTATCCTTTATGCAGGGCAAAACATTGGTGAAGATTACACGCATGAGCTTCTTGATTTGTTGAAAGATAAATCGTTTGCCGTGCTGGTAGTTTCAAAGTCGGGAACAACAACTGAGCCAGCCATAGCATTTCGTTTACTAAAAAAACTGCTCGAAAAGAAGTACGATGCACAGGATGTTAAAGAGCGCATAGTTGCCATTACCGACGCCGCAAAGGGTGCACTGCATACGCTTGCCATGCGCGAAGACTACGAAACATTTGTGATTCCTGATAATGTGGGCGGACGCTTTTCGGTTCTTACACCTGTCGGTCTGTTGCCAATTGCCATTGCGGGTGTTGATATCGACCGTCTGATCGAAGGTTCGGTTGCAATGGAAAAGCAATTGATGGCTAAAAATTACGCAAATAATCCCGCCGCTGTGTATGCCGCCGTGCGCAATCTCCTTTACAGGAATGGAAAAAAGATTGAGATATTAGTAAATTATCATCCCAAACTTCATTTTCTTGCCGAATGGTGGAAACAGCTTTATGGCGAAAGCGAAGGAAAAGATAAGAAGGGCATATTCGTTGCTGCAGTTGATTTCACAACCGATTTGCACTCGATGGGGCAGTGGATTCAGGATGGCGAACGCTCTATTTTCGAAACCGTTCTCTCTGTCGAAAAGCCACGATACAATGTGGTGATTCCGAAAGACAATGACAACCTTGATCAATTGAATTACCTTGCCGGAAAACGTGTGGACGAGGTAAATAAAATGGCAGAACTTGGCACTTTAATCGCCCACGTGGACGGTAATGCGCCAAACATCCGCATTTCTATTCCGGAGTTGAACGAATATTACATCGGACAGTTGATTTATTTCTTCGAGAAAGCATGCGGAATCAGCGGATACATTCTGGATGTGAATCCGTTCGATCAACCCGGCGTTGAGGCGTACAAAAGAAACATGTTTGCGCTGCTTGGCAAACCGGGATTCGAGAATGAAACGAAAGCAATACGAAAAAGACTGTAATAGCAGAATATACAGAGTTCCGAGTTCAATGTTTAAAACACAAAGGGTATAATTTTGAACTCGGAACTTTTTAAATAAAAAATTATCAAGTCATGATAGCATTTTTCAAACTGGTTCGCATAAAAAATCTTATTGTTATAGCGCTGTTGCAATATTTGCTTAGGTATGGTTTATTGGTTCCAATGCTCGAATTTTACGGATTGGAACCGGTTCTGTCACATTTAAGATTTGGACTGCTGGCGCTTGCTACCGTTTTACTGGCAGCTTCGGGAAATGTTATCAATGATTATTTCGACGTAAAAACTGACCGAATCAATCGTCCCCGCAAAGTGATTGTTGGCAACATCTTTCATCGGCGCACGGTTTTGCTTATGCACGTACTCCTGACATTGACAGCCGTTTTCATTGGGCTTTTTCTTTCATATATCTATCGAAAAGAAAATTACGCATTGGTGTTTATCCTAATCCCCATCCTTTTATGGTACTACTCCACAACGTGGAAAAAGCAGATATTAATTGGTAATATGGTTATTTCGCTATTAACCGCATTAGTTCCTTATTTTGTTGTATCGATAGAGTTTGCAGCCCTCGTAACTGTTCACGGCAGAACTATTGTTGATACCGACGCCTGTTCGATGGCATGGTTTTGGACAACCGGATTTGCTTTTTTTGCCTTTATCAGCACGCTCGGACGCGAAATTATTAAAGATATGGAGGATGAAAAAGGCGACAGAGAAGCCGGTTGCCATACACTTCCCATCGAAATGGGAATTGGATATACAAAAACAGTAGTTATTGTTCTTACACTTATTTCGGTAATTACATTGTGGACTCTCTATTTCACTGTTCTGCAACTGAAAAGCGACATACTTACTCCAATTTATTTAATACTGCTATTCACCATTCCTTACCTCCTGCTTGCGTTGAAAGTTCATAAAGCAAAAACAGCCCGCGACTTTCATTGGGTGTCGCAAATCAGCAAACTCATAATGCTTTTCGGAATATTATTTACACTTGTTGCCCGCACATTTTTCAGTTAAAACATAATGGAATCAATGGTCGCATTTTTAGTTATACTTCAATTGCGGTTAATAAAGCATTGTACCTCATATTGTCATAATCACTATCGCAATTACTCAGGATATTTAAAATATTTTATAGGGAATAATAAAAAGGATTAGTGTGTTTGATGTGTTAATTTATTTCTTTTAGTTATAAGTAATCGAAGCGAAAGAGAGGGATTGTTTCAATATTTTTTTGACAAATCTTTATTTTTCGTCTGGAGCAAAAAAACACCTTACCTAATCATTATAATTCTCAATTGTAAATATTTTAACTTTAGTTTAAAAAATATTTCGGCAAGCATCGCTTCACTATATGAAATTCAATAATCTATTGCAAATTTTTTGATTTTATTTCACAGTTTCATCCCTATATTTACACTTCATTCTCCAACAACGAAACCAACGTAGTACCTTTACCTCTTTTGCAGATATTTTACATTATCAACTATATATTCAGCCACACTTCTTGCATTCATAATATCTATTATC